>JAYGDG010000413.1:0-3054 GCA_046583015.1 Pirellulaceae bacterium
TCAATCAATTGCGGGTGTAGCTCAATGGTAGAGCCACAGCCTTCCAAGCTGAAGACGAGGGTTCGATCCCCTTCACCCGCTTGTTACATAAGGATTTCAATGCGGCTTGATTTGCCTTAAATGACTAAAAGGAAATTTCCGAGGATGCAGCCGCGTTAGCTGCTGTAGCTCAGTTGGTAGAGCGCGTCCTTGGTAAGGACGAGGTCACGGGTCCGAATCCCGTCAGCAGCTCCTAAAGTTCACCAGAAGCGGGAGAAGGATAACCAAACGGAATCGGCGTCTGGACACTTTCAAATGAATGCTGCGGTCAGGCCTCAGAGACGCCGGTCGCAGTGAGATGATTTAAGTCTGTTTTTGTTTTGCGTGAGAAATACTTTTAATCAAACCGTCAGTAGGTCTGATACCGACAATTCAGCAATTATAGGAATGTAAAAAGAAATGGCAAAGGAAGAATTTACAAGAGACAAACCACACGTAAACGTGGGGACGATTGGTCACATCGATCACGGTAAAACGACTTTGACTGGTGCCATCCTGGCCGTTCAAAGCCAAAAGGGGTTAGCGGAATTCAAGTCGTACGCAGACATTGCCAAAGGTGGTACTGTCCGTGACGCAACGAAGACGGTAACGATCGCTGTTGCGCATGTCGAGTATTCAACTGAAAATCGACATTATGCGCACATTGATTGTCCCGGTCACGCTGACTTTATTAAGAACATGATTACGGGAGCCGCTCAAATGGACGGTGCAATCCTCGTGGTCTCGGCAGCTGACGGCCCCATGCCGCAGACGAAAGAACACGTGTTGTTGGCGAAACAAGTTGACGTGCCGGCGATCGTAGTCTTCATGAACAAGATCGACCTGGTTGACGATCCAGAGTTGCTCGACCTGGTAGAACTGGAAATTCGTGAGCTGCTGGAAAAATATGACTTTCCGGCCGACGTCCCGATTATACGAGGCTCAGCCTTGCCCGCTTACGATAAGCCTGATGGCGAGGAAGAAGGCAAGTGCATTGGCGAGCTAATGGCTGCAGTTGACGATTACATTCCACAACCACCTCGTGAGGAAGACAAGCCATTCTTGATGGCCATTGAAGATGTCTTCTCGATCGAAGGGCGTGGTACGGTGGCAACCGGTCGTATTGAACGAGGTATTGTCCGGACCAATGATCCCGTCCATATCATTGGGTTGACCGAAGAACCTCGCGAGACAGTCTGCACCGGGGTGGAAATGTTCCGCAAGCTGCTCGACGAAGGTCGTGCTGGCGACAATGTCGGTTGCCTGTTGCGGGGTGTTAAGCGTGATGAAATTCAACGGGGTCAAGTACTCGCCGCTCCCGGCAGTATCACTCCGCACACCAAGTTTGAAGCAGAAGTTTATTGCTTGTCTAAAGAGGAAGGTGGCCGCCACACACCGTTTTTCAGTGGCTACCGTCCTCAATTCTACTTCCGGACAACCGACGTGACGGGGACTGCCGACCTGCAAGGTGCGGAAATGTGTATGCCCGGTGACAACGTCAAAGTGGAAATTGAATTACACAAGCCGATTGCAATGGATGATGGCGTTCGTTTCGCCATTCGCGAAGGCGGTCGAACCGTTGGTTCAGGTGTTGTAACAAGTATTGTGGAGTGAATCCTTCTATAGGGGTGTAGCTCAATTGGCAGAGCACTGGTTTCCAAAACCAGCGGTTGCGAGTTCGATTCCCGCCGCCCCTGCCATTGCCCTCTCAACTCGAGAGGTGCACCGGTCAAATCGGTGTGCCCCTCGGATTGAGATCATGTGAATCGGTTGAGCCTGCTGACAGATCCAGCCCCTAAAGTGCTGTCAGCGGAAATCGGATGTTGAGATCGTAAATATGGCCAAAGAAAAAACTAACACACCCCGAGGAGGCATACTGCACTTTGTGCGGTTCGGGCTATACAAGCGCAATCAGGGTCGCATTACGCGCCAAGTTAGCTTTGCGGTGCTGGCCGTTGTAATCGGACTCGCTTCCTGGAAACTCTATCAGACTTTGTCCGCCAGGATCGTGCCCGGTGCCACTTGGCTGAGCAGTTTAAGCACCACTCTCGAAGTACAGTCCGCCTACACGACGGCAACTGGTGGCACGTTGACATTCGGCTTCAGAGACGAAGTAACCTCGGCAGTTCAATTTGATGCCTCGGCAACAGAGATCAAAGCTGCCTTGCTGACGATTGATGGATTCAACGACCTTGAGGTGGTTGGTTCGGGGACTGAAACTGCACCCTGGGAAATTACTTTCAACGACCCCGGTAATACTGACCTTGCCGAGTTGACTATCGACGGCGCAGCGTTGACCGGTGGCGAATTCTACGTCACCACGCTAAGCAATGGAACAAATTTGGTCGAGGCCACAGATTTCTATAGCAGCTTGCTGGCTTTCGGGATCGGACTGTCAACCTTCCTGCTGGGCGTGTTTATCAGTTACCGCATCGTTAACCTGCCACGATTTGCGGATTTCCTGATTTCGGTCGAAGCAGAAATGAATAAAGTATCCTGGCCGTCGCAGGGAGAATTAGTTCGCAGCTCAATCGTTGTCATTGTCGTAATTTTTTTCCTGGCCCTAATCCTGTTCGTCTATGACGTAACATGGAGTTCGTTGTTTAAGGCGTTCGGTATTTCACCATCCTAGTTGGTTCATCCGGTCCATCGGATAAAACCCCCGCGAGGGAATTATTGTGAGTAGTCAATCTGACAGTGCCGCTGATAACACACCCGAAGTGGTGAGTGATCCTGGCGCTGACAACCCCGAAGCTGGGCTTCCGCAAGTGGCTGAAGATAATTCGCCAGTTGACGGTGATTCCGCGCCACAAACGACCGACCAGGATGAGCCAACCGCTGAACCTGCAGCAAAGGCCATTGGCGATGCAGTCGAGACCGATGAGGGCGCCTCAGAGGAGCAAACGGCCACCGCGGTAGAGACGGCCAGCGAAGAAGAGGCCAGCGAAGAAGAGGCCAGCGAAGAAGAGGCCAGCGAAGAAGAGGCCAGCGAAGAAGAGGCCAGCGAAGAAGAGGCCAGCGAAGAAGAAGAAGAAG
>JAYGDG010000636.1:0-3727 GCA_046583015.1 Pirellulaceae bacterium
GACGCCGGTTTTTCTGTCCTTGGTGCCGACTTGATATACCAGGGGGAATTTCTCGCCGATGGAAAACCCTTGCCAGAAGCCAGGAAAGTGGCCAACCCCCGCGAGTTTGCCGGCTACACCTACGGTTACAACCATTCGGTGTTTGCACAGCGGGTTCACGATGTGTTGACTCTTGTTGCCCATACGCAGGAAGAAGAGCACCAGGTCAAGAAGACTCATCTGGTAGCTACCAACGGAGCCGGCGCATATGTGGCAGCAGGCCGGGCCCAGTTAGGAAAAAACATTACCCGTACGGTGATCGACACCAAGGGATTTCGCTTCCAGCAACTCAAGTCATTTCGCGATCCCGGCTTCTTGCCAGGTGCCGTAAAATACGGTGACCTGCCTGCACTGCTGGCGTTGGCAGCACCTCATCCGCTCTACCTGCTCGGCGAGAATGGCAAAGTGCCCGACCTGGTTTCCGCGGTCTATGGTTCGATTGAGAAAGCGAACCAGGTTCACTCTCAACCAGGGAACAATGCACTGCAAGCTGGCTTACAGTGGATCATCACTGGGGATCGTTAGACAACCTCAAGGTTGATCCGTTGCAACGACTGATCCAACGGCGGGTGTACTGGATTTGGACTCGCTGGCGGGTTTGAATTCGTAATACAACTCGCCCGTCGTGGAAAATGCGGCGACCAACTGCAGCCCGGAAGAACTGCCCGCTGATTTCATCGGGTGGCTCAGGTTTTCTACGAGGCTAACCCTGTTGTACGGCAGCGGCAACGAAACGGCCTCTACCGATTGGGGAGTCGCTTTCGTGGAAGTTGTCTTTGCACCAAACAGACCCCTCATCTCTTGCGAGCTGACAACGGGGCCATGGTATTGAGGATTGGGGGCTGGCGTTCGGTTAATTGTATGCGTTATAGCGGTAGGCTCGGAACTGCAGCCAGCGAGGCTGACCAGTAAGCACAAGAGTGCGCCCAGGAAACGAGTTGAAATAGTCATGGTTCTCCCCTTCTTAACGATAGAACTTGCTCTGTTGGAAAGGTAAACCCCGTCAGGCGGATCAGGCCCCGGCTTATCTGAGTATCGATAGAACGAAAAAACCCTGCCTCCATGGGAAGCAGGGTTTTCTTGAATGCATCTGTTGAAATCCGGGTTTGCTGGGAACCTAAACGTCACACAAGGCGACTGCTTGCGTCAGTCCAGCAAGGGGATCGCGCGTGGGAATAAACTCCTGGCCTACGTATCCCTTGTATCCGACTTCGACCAGCGCTTCCATGATCGGCTTGTAGGCAATCTCCTGCTGATCATCCAGTTCGGCTCGGCCAGGATTGCCGGCAGTGTGAACATGGCCAATGTAATCCTTGTACTGATGGATTCGGCGAATCACATCACCATCCATGATCTGGACATGGTAGATATCAAACAGCAGCTTCAAATAGGGTGAACCGACCCGCTTGATGATATCAATACAATAGTCGGTGTGATCTCCCTGGTAGCCAGGATGGCCTTTCATCGGATGAGTATCGTCACGCGTGTTGAGCATTTCCAGGCACAACGTAATCTTTTTCTTCTCGGCGTAACCGATAATCTTCTTGTAGGCCTCTACGCAATTGGTAGCACCCACATCATCGGGAATGCCTTCTCGCATTCCCGTGAAGGAGATCACGTTTTTCCAACCGTACTCGGCACAGGCATCGATCGCATCCTTGGTCGCCTGGATGACCTTGCCCTGGTATTTCGGGTTGTTCATTCCCTTGACGAACGGTGGATCGGGACTCAAGTCAATCGTGCCAATAGCACACTCCAGCCCATATTTTGTGAGTAAGGGAAAGTGTTCCGGGCTAATCAACTCCACGCTGCCACAGCCCAGTTGCCTGGCAATCTTGATCGTCTCTTCAACACTCCAGTGTTCCGCGAAGCACCACTGGACGACCGATTGATTAATGCGACCTTTTGTCACGACAGGTCCTCTTTTCCTTCGCCGGGTTGGCCGGGCGGCATCGGTGATGGCAGCGGATCCAGCGACGGCAACTCCAGCAGCGGTTCCCAGTAATTGTCGACGACTTAAACGATGTTTCTCAGGCGATGTCATGATTAGGTCCTTAGCGAACATATGAATGGATATCAGATTGCCTTCACGATACGTGATCCCCGGGCGAGGTTCAATGGTTGGCCAGGGAGCAAAACAAAAATGACCAGCGCCTCTTATTCGGGTGTGACGTAGGCCGCCGTGATGCCGCCGTCGACCGTAAACTCGCTCCCCGTAACATAAGAGGACTCGTCAGAGGCCAGGTATAAAGCCGCTTGAGCCATTTCTTGAGCCTGGCCAAATCGACCGAGTGGAATGTGGACCAGTCGCCGCTGTTTTTTTTCTTCCGTATCAAGAAACTTCATCAACATCTTGGTATGCAGTGGCCCCGGACACAATGCATTGACGCGGATATTCTCACGGGCATGAACCACGGCCAATTCACGTGTCATGGCCAGCACGCCACCCTTGCTTGCCGTGTAGGCTAACTGGGGAGTGGCAGCTCCCAGTAAGGCGACAAAAGAAGCCGTGTTGATGATGGAACCGCCGCCGCTACGCCGCAGCGCCGGGATGCCATACTTGCATCCCAGGTAGACACCCTTCAAGTTGATTTGCATGGTCAAATCCCAGACTTCTTCGCTGGTGTTGACCGCATCGTCATCACGACTATCCATGATCCCGGCGTTGTTGAATAAAACGTCAAGTTTTCCGTAGGCTACCTCGGCCTGGCTGACCATCGCCTCACACTGGCTGGCATTAGAGACATCCGCATGGACGTAAAGCGCGGTGCCCCCTTCGTCGAGGATCATCTGGACGGTTTGTTCACCCTCGGCGTCATTGACGTCGATCGCTGCCACCTGGGCACCCTCGCGGGCAAACAGGATCGCTGTTTCGCGACCGATTCCACTGGCTGCCCCCGTAATCAGGGCGACCTTGTCATTGAGTCGTGTCATCGCAAAAAATCCTTGGCAAGGTGCTTGAAACCTGTGTGCTCATGCTTGTTTAATCTTGACGATGTTCTCGACAGATTTCAATGAAGGCAGAAAATAATCGTTGTTGAAGGGGATCCTTGGCCGCTGTCATTTCGGGATGCCATTGGACGGCAATCAACCCTGGATGTTCTGCCATCTCGAGGGCTTCAATGGTGCCATCCGGGGCACGAGCAGCAATGGTTAGTGATTCCGCCACGTCACGAATAGCTTGGTGATGTGAAGAAGCGGCCGAAAAAGTAGTTTGCTGGTAAATCTCAGCCAACCGGGAGGCAGGGATGAGCTCAATAGCATGGTCTACTGTTTGACGCGCGGGTAGTCGATGCGTGTTCTCGACACCTAACACGTCCGGCAGGTGTTCGATCAGTGTGCCTCCCAGTGTGACGTTGATCAATTGTAAGCCGCGACAAATCCCAAACAGGGGAAACTTATGATCGACTGCCCACTGTGTTAACTGGATTTCAAACGCATCACGCTCGTCGTCAACACCATAGACCTCGGCATGACCGGCACTGCCATATCGCTCCGGGTTAACATCACCACCACCAGCCAGCACTAAACCGTCAACGGACTCCAACAATGACTGCCAGGATGGTTCGCCAGGTGCAAACAAGAACGGCACGCCACCTGCTGCCCGAATGGCATCCAGGTAATTGCCGGGTAGCCAGAACCGAGCGTCCTTGTCCCGGTCGTAAGTCGTAATTCCTATTTTCACAGT
>JAYGDG010000660.1:0-2435 GCA_046583015.1 Pirellulaceae bacterium
TGACGTCTCCGGCGGACTCAAGAGTGTCTCGCAGCGGAACAACACCACCACCCCAACCCAGTCGCTGTTGATGATCAACGGGGATTACGTGCTGGCCAGGGCCAAGACCCTGGCGGGGCAACTGAAGAAAGAGAAACAAACTCCACAAGAGTTGCTCTCACGAGCCTTTCAGCAAGCCTGGGGCCGCGCGCCCTCCAAAGAAGAACTGGCCCAGGCCGTAAAATTCGTGGGCGGCCCCTTTACCAGTGAAGCCGATAAGATTGAGCAGGACCAGCTGGTCGATTTTTGCCACGTCCTCCTTAATTCCAGTGAGTTTATCTACCTAGACTAAGCGCCTGTACGCTAAACTGTTAACTACGTACCATGCACAAGCCATCCTTCACTGCTGATCAGCCGGCGCAGCTTGACTCGATGAATTCACGCCGCCAATTCTTGCAGCAAGGGGGTGTGGGCCTGGGCGCCATTGCACTCAACTGGCTCGTGCACCAGGATGAGGCAAAAGCTGCCGCCGGGCAACTGGCACACCACGCGGCCCGCGCCAAGAACGTCATCTGGCTCTTTATGGCCGGCGGACCCAGTCACCTTGACCTGGTCGACCCCAAGCCACTGCTCAACAAGTTGGCCGGCCAATCTATGCCCGCTAGTTTCAAGGAACCGATCACCCCGATGGGCGAACAAGGCTCGCCGCTGCTGGCCGCACCCCGCACCTGGACCCGGCACGGCGAAAGTGGCATGTGGGCCTCGGAGTGGATTCCCGAGATCGGCGCCTGTATGGACGATATCGCGGTCCTCCGTTCCTGCTGGACCAATGGCATCAACCATGCCGGCGGAACGTGCCAGATGAATACCGTCACTAACGTAGCCGGTCGTCCCTCGCTCGGCTCCTGGGTTCACTACGGACTGGGAACCGAGAACCAGAACCTGCCCGCCTTCGTCGTCATGCTCGACCAGCCAAACAAGACCCCGCCCAACGGCATCCGCAACTGGGGCAGCGGCTTCATGCCTGCCACCTACCAGGGCGTCCCGATCAACGGCACCAGCGACGAGCCGATCGCCAACCTCAACTCGCCCAAGGGCTACGATGACTCACGACAACAACGAAAATTGGCGCTACTGCAACAATTCAACCGCAACTACGCTGCCTCCCGCCCGCAGCAAAGCGAACTGGACGCCCGCCTCCGCAGCTACGAACTGGCCTTCAACATGCAGGCCCACGCACCAACGGCCGTCGACATGACCGACGAAACCAAGAAGACCGAAGCCCTTTATGGAATCGATCAAAAGGAGACGGCCACCTTTGGTCGCAACTGCCTGCTGGCCCGGCGACTGGTCGAACGGGGCGTCCGCTTCGTGCAACTCTACAGTGGTACTCCCTCGGCCTGGGACTCCCACAGCCAGATAGAGGCCAATCATTCACGCCTCTGCAAGTCGGTCGATAAGCCGATCGCGGGTCTCATCAAGGATCTCCAGCAACGCGGCCTGTTCGATGAAACCCTCGTCATCTGGGGTGGGGAATTTGGCCGCACACCGATGAGCGAAAAAGGAAACGGACGAGACCACAACGCAACCGGCTTCTCCATCTGGATGGCTGGTGGTGGCGTCAAGGGTGGACAAGCCATCGGCGCCACCGACGACCTGGGCCTCTATGCCGTCGAGGATCGCATGCACGTGCGTGACATCCACGCCTCCATCCTCTGGCTGCTGGGGCTGGATAACATGAAGCTGACGTACAACCACAAGGGCCGGCCCGAACGTCCCACGATCAACGAGGGATCTTTCAATCCGAAGTTAATCGGCGAGTAACCTCACAGCAGGCACATTCACTCGACGGTCAGTTTCTCACCCAATCGCTCGGCCAGGTCCGGCAAGTCATATTTCTTCAGGGCGTGCGGAACCACCTGACCAATGACATCGGTCTGCAAAGGACCGGCTACGATATCATCGACCCAACTGCGAATCGAATCCCGCAGCGTGACCGCCGAAAAACCTGGATCCAGCGATGCCGCGTGCAGCACCACCGGACCGGCCTGCTGGATACCGACGACATCGATCGCCTTCGCATCAACACGTGGATGGGCTGCCAGGACTTTCAATGCCGCAAGGGTATCTTCCACCCGCTGCCCCAGCAGCGTCTGGCCAATATGCAGCGACCACATGCCGGAACGAAAATCACTCGTGTAATAAGCCGTCTTTTGCTTGACGTCCCTCGTTTCACCAAAGCCGCGCAAATCAATACTCAGGACTATTTGGCCACTGGCGACTAACTGCTCAATAGCCCCTCCGGAGTTGGCGTCAGTCCCCTTACCGCGGGCATCCACGTAGAGCGTCGCCGGATGTTTACCCTTCAGCTGCTTGGGCATAAAGATCAGAGCCGGCACCGGAATTTCTCCCGGGCGCTGCAAAACCAACTTCTCGATGAGGTAGGTGCCGCGGTC
>JAYGDG010000433.1:0-5710 GCA_046583015.1 Pirellulaceae bacterium
TTAACTGTCGAGCGGGAGCAATAACGGGGTTCCCCTTTCCTCCTGCAATGATCTAGGATTGGTGTTAGGTGGCTGCCGGCAGGATACCGCCGGTGGCGAGAATTCAAGGCTCGAGTGTGACGGGGTACTTATGCCGAAACGTGTTGCGGCAAATGAACGACTCGCTACCTGCCGTGGTACGGCCTGGTTGGCGCTGCTGACGATTGCGATGATCTGCTGGTCGGGGTGTCGACCAGCGAGTTCGCCGGAACCGGAAGAGAAAACAGCACCTGGACAAGGCAACAATAAGCCACCATTACAACAAATCGATCCATCCGCGCGGATTAAATGGGGAAATCAGAAAGTTGATCGACAGCGGCTGGAGCGGGCGATCCAATTGGCGACCGATTACATGGTTCGAGCTTGTGACCAGGAAGGACATTTTGAGTACCTGGTGCATTTAGATCCGGAAGTGAAGATCCATCCGGAATATAACATTGTCCGTCACGTGGGAGCCATGATGGGCCTGGCGGTGGCACATCAGTTCAAACCGGCCCAGGAGAGTAAGCAGGCCTTGCTACGAGCCCACCGTTTTCTCAAAGAAAAGTGCCTGGGACCAGTCGACGGTCATCCTGAGTTGCAGGCAGTCTGGTCTCGTCCGGAAGTGACCATGGTGAAGCATGAGTTGCAAGCAAAACTGGGAGGGACGGGACTGGGACTGGTCGCCTTGGCTTACCTGGAAGCGATCCAGCCTGGCACGACTAGCAAACAGGACCTGCGTAAACTTGCCAACTTTATTCTCTTTATGCAGAAGGCAGATGGCGATTTTTATGCAAACTACATCCCGGCCCAGGGTGGTCGCGTTAATCTGCCGGGTGCCTGGATGTTCTCGGGGGAAGCAGCCTTGGGCTTGTTGATGTTGTATGAAATTGATCCCGATCGGCGCTGGCTGGAAGCTGCTGAAAAAGCGATCTATTACCTTGGAGAAAGCCAGGTCGACGTGGTTCCGACGGTTCCCGACCAGTGGGTCCTGCAGGCTGGCCGGAGATGGGTTTCACTGGTGAAAGAATCTCCCTTACGGCAATCGCGACAGCCGATCATGCGGCATTTGGTTCGAACTTGCCAGGATATGCTGGCCGATCAGCGAGCTTTGCAAGAAGATCCCAGGATTTCCGGCTGCTTTGCCCGCGCTGGTATTACGTGTTCCACGGGGACCTGTTTGGAAGGGGTCTTAAATGCCTGGAGTTG
Source organism: Pirellulaceae bacterium (assembly GCA_046583015.1). Classification (GTDB taxonomy): domain Bacteria; phylum Planctomycetota; class Planctomycetia; order Pirellulales; family Pirellulaceae; genus JAZADA01. The sequence continues at coordinate 1,228 of JAYGDG010000433.1, forward strand.
CTTACCGGAAGAGGAGCGGTTACTGAAGCAGCAGATTCTCGAGGGGGCCGCTGCCGGAGTGGAGTTCTTGCTCAAGAGTCAAATTCGGCACGGTCGTTATTCCGGCGCCTGGACGTTTATTACTCCTTTACTTTCCCCAGACGATGCCCGCTTGTCCCCTCATTACCAGGCTCAGGCCGAGGAAATCCGCATCGACTATGTGCAGCACCCGCTCTGTGCCCTCGTTCGCTACCATCAATTGCTACAGCAGGGAGCGGTGGGTGGCGGCGAGCAGCCCTCAGGCAAGTAGCGAGTCGCTGGTGTTAGGCTGCTTCCTGGCCGCTGCTCTTGGAGGTGTCCCAGGCCAGCAGTCCGATCGCCCGGAAGTAAACCAGTCCCACAGCAACGGACAGTAGAGAATGGATGATCAGTCGCACTGGTGGGATGGGCAGGTCTTTGAGGACCAGTTGCTCCAGCAGGTACTGCCCGACAAAGAGCAGGGCGGTCGTGCGCCAGAGCGTCAGCCAGCGGGAAGTGTCTTCCAGGATGCTCTGGTAAATAACGGGAGACCAGATCATGAACGGGGAGTTCGTTTCCAGGGTAGACAGCAGGGGAACTGGCAGAGCAGCGGCGCAAACGAGTGTTGCGATCAGCGGCGCGCTGGAACCGGCCAGTGGCGACAGGACGTGACTCAACACCGTGTAGGGAATCAGTATCGCCAGCAGGCAGATGATCATGTACAGCGAGTGGCCAAAAGCCTCCATGAAATTGGTTCCCGGCAAGTCGTCAACTTCATAATTTCCGTTACCTGTCTCGATGATGATGACGATGGCGGTTGGCATAGCAACCAGTAAGGTCACGACACCGATCAGCAGGCTGGACGTATTCAGCACCATCATCGCGAAAAGCTTCAGTCCACCAGTCATTTGGTTTGCCAGTGCAGGTAGGCCCAGCGTGATGGTCATCAGGAAAGAAAAGACGATCAGTCGCAGCACGATGTCGGGAAGGAGGAGGAAGTGATATAGATTCTCGAAGCGGGATTTAGCTAAGCGCGTTTGAATAACTTCTGTTTGCTCCTGCAGTTCCTGTTGAGCTTTTTCGATAGCAAACTCGGCAGGTGTTTTCTGTGGTTTGGCTGGTGCTTGTGTAGCGCTTGGTGGCTTCTTTGCTGGCTTTCGTCGCCGCTTTACTGGTTTTGGTGCTCGGACCTTGGTGGTGGCATAGCAGTCGGGACAAGGAATACGCGAACCGATTTGGGACTGGTGTGTATAGAGTCGGGTGCCGCAGACCGCGCAGACAATGGCGAACGACTCGGGATGGACGGTTTCCATGGTGCCGCTGTCGGTCTGCTTTGGCTGCTGGGGACCCTCTTGTCCTTCCGGTTCAGGGACCTTTGCCGGGGCAGGTGCTGGTTCACTCGGTTCGGTTGAAGTGGTTTGCTGCAATGTTGAATCAGCCCTGTTGGCGGCTGACATTTCTGGAATGACAACAGTTTCCAGGCATTCTTCACAGAGGATGGATTGGCCAACCTGGTCGGGTCGGGCCAGCAGACGCGACTTGCAGAGGGGACAGGGAAAGATGATTCGCGCGCCTGTTGGAGTGACCGCTCGGCCAACTACGCTTGCGGTAGCCGAGGAGGAATTTCTCTCGGCGAGAGGAATTCCGGGCACTTTCATCGGCTGTCCGCATTGAGGGCATTTTCGGCGTTTACCCGCATCGCTGTTACGGGCTCGCAATTTTGCTCGGCAACTTGGGCACGTGTAATGCAGGGTTGTTCCAGAGTCCGACTCAGGCACTTCGCGGTGCTCCCGGATAGAGAAGTCAGGGTCGCTTAGTCTTGCATTACGTCGTTTTCTCGAGTCTTGGAAAGTTCCGAGATCTGGTCTTCATACTTCTTGGTGAGATCTTGAATTTCACTCTTGATAGAATCACGGTCATCTTCGCTCAATGCTTTGTTCTTCTCAGCCTGGTCAGCCGCCTTGTTACCGTCTCGACGGACATTACGTACGGAGACGCGGCCTTCTTCAGTAAGTTCTTTAATACGGGAAACCATCTTGCGGCGAACTTCCGTGGAAAGTGGCGGGATGGTGATGCGGATGAGGCGCCCGTCGTTTTGAGGGTTGAATCCAAGATCACTGGCAATGATTGCTTTTTCAATATCCTTCAGTGTACTTGGATCGTAGGGTCGGACAACGATCTGGCTAGGATCCGGTGCGCCGACCGAAGCGAGTTGTTTGATAGGAGTGGGCGATCCGTAAACTTCTACCCGCAACGTATCGACCAGGCCCGGGTTGGCTCGTCCCGTGCGAATTCCCGCCAAGCTGGTCTTGAGATGGTTCACTGCCTTCTCCATACGGTCTTCTGTGTCGAGAAGAATATCATCGCCGGACATAATCGGGTTCCCAGGGGTGGAGAGAGAAGAATCAGGCCGCCAGGCGACCAACTGGGCTATATAATACGCTTCTTGTTATCAATTCGCCAGCGGAAATGGAATGGTGGTCCTCCGGCGGTGCCACGTTATCGTTGGCAGGAGCGATTCTAGTCGCTGGCAGCAGAGGAAATGTTCGAAGAAATACGGGTTCCCACACGTTCACCCATTAACGCGCGTTCGATGTTACCCGGGGTCTTAAAGTTAAAGACGAGCACCGGCATATCATGTTCCATGCAATGGGCGATTGCCGTGGTGTCCATGAAACGGAGCTCTTTTTCCTGGCAGGTCTGGAAATTCAACTCCGGATAAAAGACCGCATGGGGATTCACCTCAGGATCTTCGCTGTAGACGCCATCGACACGTGTTGCTTTGAGCAGGATTTCGGCTTCCAACTCCAACGCTCTCTGGGCGGCAGCTGTGTCGGTGGTGACAAACGGGCTGCCCGTCCCAGCGGCCAGAATGACGATACGGTCTTTTTCCAGGTGGCGTCGAGCGCGTCGTCGAATATAGGGTTCCGCAATACCATCCATGCGAATCGCCGACATTAAGCGAGTCTCGCACCCCAACGATTCGAGTGCATCCTGAAGGGCCAGGCCATTGATCACCGTGGCCAGCATACCCATGTAGTGAGCGGTTGCTTCCTGGATGCTACTGTTTTCATCTTTAAATTGAGCACCGCGTAAAATATTGCCGCCACCGATCACGATGGCCAGCTGGCAGCCGAGTTCTTTTGCTTGCTGAATCTGTTGAGCAATGGTGCTCACTTCTTCCATGCTGATCCCGCGTTCACCGGCATGCGAAAAGCTCTCTCCGGACAGTTTAAGGATAACACGTCGATAGGCAGGCTTGGCAGCGGACAGCGGCTGATCACTCATCGCTGGCAGTCTCCTTCATGCGGGGGGTTGGAAACCCTGGTGCCGGGACACTATGAATTACTCGGCTCCCATTTCCCAGTTGATAAATTGTTTCAACTTCATCCCGTTTGCTTCGGCATATTCTTCAACCGTTAATTTGTCGTCCTTAACGAATGGTTGAGCGGTCAAGACTTTGCCGGCGAAGAAATTCTTCAGACGGCCCTCCACCATTTTGTCGACGATGTTCTCCGGTTTTCCTTCTTGCAGAGCTGCTTGCCGCAGAACTTCCCGTTCTTGTTCGACGCTTTCTGCCGGGATATCCGCCGGATTTAGTCCCTCCGGTCGCATGGCAGCGATGTGCATGCAAATGTCACGGGCGGCTTCGTCGTTACCCCCTTCAACTTCCAGTAGGACACCGGCAACCGTTCCTGAATTATGAGAGTAACCACCACAGGTTCCTTCGATGCGGATCATGCGGCCAATGTTGAAGACTTCACGGGTCCGGTTAAACAGCTCGTCTTTTTGCTCGCCCAGGCTGACTCCCTCGGCACTCGGTGATGGCTGGCTCAGCAATTCATCGACACTACCAGCATTGGATTGAGCTAGACTGACGGCCAAATCTTCGGCCAGCTGGATGAATTCTTCATTTTGAGTTACGGGTGCACTTTCACATTTCAGTTCGACCATGGCTGCCACGGATTGATCATGTCCGGCGGCAATGCCGAAGCGTCCGAAATCTGTTGAGCGGTCAGCGCGTTTGCTGAATACTTGGGCACCCCGTTCACGGAGCCACTGCACGGCTGCATCGCGGTCTCCATCACACTCGTCGAGTGCTTTCTTGCAGTCCATCATGGGCAATCCGGTCCGATCGCGAAGTTCTTTTACGGTTGCGGCAGTGATTTCCGCCATGAATATTCTCCTTCTGGTTTTCTTCCGATTGTTTGATTTTGGCTGACTTGACCGGTCCTCGTTGCGGGTGTGAAAGATTCGTCTGGTTTCACACTCGTTTGTCGAGACAACGAGGCCAACTTGATCTTAAGCACAGTATATTTCAGCCCCAGTGAAGGGGAGTGAGTGGCAAGGCTTGCCAACTCAAGATGCTTCTTCGGTTCCTTCTTCACTGGGTTCTTCGGCAGTTTCTTCGGTGGCTGCAGTTTCCTCGGCAGCTGCCGGTTCTTCAGTCGCTTCTTCAGTCGCTTCTTCAGTCGCTTCTTCAGTC
>JAYGDG010000781.1:0-3580 GCA_046583015.1 Pirellulaceae bacterium
CCACCGGTATTCTGGGGATGCTACTGGCTGCGGTCTTTTACTGGTGGAAGGTCCTCGACCCCAAGGAAACCGGCGAGTCCTTTGGACCTATACACGGGTTCTTACTCAATAAGTGGTGGTTTGACGAACTTTATGACTGGCTATTCGTCAAACCGACGCATGCCATCTCAAGATTTATTGCTGGCGTCGATCGGATCGTACTGGACGGAATTGTGCATGCCATTGTGCGCGGAACGAAAGTGGTTTCCTCGATTTGGGATCGCGTACTTGATCGTTTCCTGATCGACGGACTGGCCAATGGCATGGCCCGCTGGACGCATGGCGTCGGGGTCTCATTACGCGCCGTTCAAACGGGTCAACTACGTCAATACGTCATGTTCATTGCCCTGGGAACGGTGACGCTGTTCCTGCTCATTAGTTTTTTCTAGTCAAGCCATTCTTACAATCGTCTTCAACTGCATTACCTGATACCAAATAGTAACAAGCGGAAATAACGAAATGGACACCTCTGCATTCCTACTCAGTGCGATCGTTTTCCTGCCGGCGCTCGGTGCCTTGGCACTGGCATTTGTTCCCGGCAATCGAACCCAGGAAATTCGCTGGATCACGTTAATACTAACGCTGGGCGTCCTGGCACTCTGCTCCTTTGGCTTGCTGATGCAATTCTCCATCGAAGAGGGTTCCGGTCAAATGCAACAGGTGATCAACAAGTCCTGGATTCCGTCATTCAATATCTACTATTACATGGGAATTGACGGTATCAGTTTCCCACTGGTGATGTTAACCGCTTTCATTAGTGTGCTGGCTATGGGTGCCAGTTGGTCCATTACCAAGCACATCAAGGGGTACTGCATTCTGTTCCTGCTACTTGAAACCGGGATGTTGGGCGTCTTCATGGCCCTGGACTTCTTCCTGTTCTACGTATTTTGGGAAGTCATGCTGTTACCGATGTACTTCCTGATCGGCGTCTGGGGCGGTCCGAAGCGAGAGTACGCAGCCATCAAGTTCTTCTTGTACACGCTCTTTGGCAGCGTGTTGATGCTGATCGCGCTGCTGATCCTCTACTTCAACAGTGACCTGGTGGAACTGGCAAAACACTCCGATCTGGCCGGGGGCAGTGAGATTCTTTGGCAGGACTTGAACGTTCACGACGACGTCACCAGCGAGGTCCAGAATTCGGTCAGTAATCCTAACGCCACACCAATCCATACGTTCAACATTCAGGCCATGGCTGCCATGGGACAACATACCACGCTCTTTAGCGTAAACGTCCAGCGAACCGCGTTTCTGTTGCTGCTGATTGGCTTCCTCATCAAGGTGCCGGCAGTGCCATTCCACACCTGGTTACCTGATGCACACGTAGAAGCACCAACTCCCATTTCGATGATCCTGGCCGGCGTATTACTGAAGATGGGAGGTTACGGCATCATCCGGATCTGTTATCCGATTTGCCCGCATGGAGGCTATGACCTGGCTTACCTGGTCTGCGCCCTGGGTGTGATCAGTATGGTTTATGGTGCCTTTGCGGCACTGGCCCAAACCGACTTTAAGCGGCTGGTGGCCTACAGTTCCGTCAGTCACATGGGTTATGTCCTGTTGGGCCTGGGTGTCTGGTCTGTATCAGGACCGTACTACGACTCGGCTTACTGGAACATGGGCATCAAGGGTGCCATGTTCCAGATGATTGGTCACGGCATAAGTTCGGCTGGCATGTTCTTTATGGTCGGTGTGATCTATGACCGGGTGCATCACCGCAACTTGAACGAGTTTGGCGGGCTTTATGGTCGCATGCCTGTCTACACGGCACTGGCCATAGGACTCTTTTTTGCAGGCCTGGGATTACCGGGGCTCTGTGGATTTATTGGAGAGGTGCTGGTCGTTCTCTCCGTCTGGAACTATAGCAAGATCCTGGCAATCATTTCGGCAGCAGTGGTCATATTGACTGCTGGCTACATCCTGTGGTGTGTGCAACGTGTTTACCTGGGCGCCGAGTATCAGGGACCGCACGAGGAGGCCTTAACGCCCATTACCACGCGTGAGCGACTGATTGGCGGAGTTCTGCTAGCCAGTGCGATTCTGCTCGGTGTCCTGCCTCATCATACGGTGTTGAAATACATGGATCCGACGATCGACCGCCAGGTTGAAGAGTTAACCAACTGGACCAAGCAAGTCAAGGATCCCCTAGGAACCTCGGCAGCAACTGTACCAGCAGACAACCAGGCTAAAATCGCAAGTGGGCAACTGCTTGAGCCTGAAACCGCGCCCGTGATAACCCGTAAAACGGTTGAAACGGCAACGAGCCGTGCCGAGGCTGGATTTTCCAAATTGACGCCACCCCCTCCGTTAACGACCGCGCCCTAAGCAGGCAAGGACAGTCCCCGTAATCACAGTCATTTAAACCAAGTCGACAGTAGAGAGTTTTTTGGTGAACATTCACGAACTTGTAAGCGATCTGATCGTCAATACCAAGGGAACGGCCGACGGCGGCTTCCTGGCGATCACGCGTGATTCGAGCCTCGGCGCCTTCCTACCGGAACTGGTCATTTGCTTGACCATCGTGCTCCTTTTGACCGTGCGTTTGTTTGACCGTTTCAAGAACTTCAACGTCTTTTGGGTAGCCCTGGCCGGTTCCATTGCTGGCTTTGTACTGGCGGAACCACTGCGACTTTTCCAGGGAGAACCCATCTTACGGATGGAAATCTTCACGGGCATGCTGGTTTATGATTCCTTCACCATCTACATGCGGCTGGTGCTGTTGGGATTCGCGGTCTTGTTTGTCATCTTTACGAAGATCTCGGGAATCCCGGATCGGGAAGACGCGGCTGACATTTATTCACTGGTCATGGGGGCCACGCTGGGTATGTGTTTGATGGCTTCTGCCAATCATTTGTTGATGGTCTTCATGGCAATTGAAATGGCAAGTGTACCTTCCTACGTACTGGCGGGAATGCTCAAGGGTCGACGGCAGGGAAGTGAAGCGGCCCTCAAGTATGCCGTTTTTGGGGCAGGTGCCTCGGGTGTCATGCTCTATGGGATTAGCTTGATTGCTGGTCTGGTCGGCACGGTTCACTTACCGACCCTGGCAGTTCTATTGGCCGAGATGCCGCTGGATGACGGGTCCTTAATGGTCCTGGGCCTGGCAGGTTTAATGATCGCGGTTGGCCTGGCTTTCAAACTTTCGGCAGTCCCCTTCCATTTCTGGTGTCCAGACGTTTTCGAGGGCGCCTGCGCTGAAGTTAATGCCTTTTTGAGCATTGCCTCCAAGGCAGCCGCCTTGGCGCTACTGGTTCGCATCGCTATCGGATTTGGAACCATTCAACCAGCCGGCGTGGAACCTGGCTCGGCGGATACCCCACAGCAGGCCGTTGCCATGGCCAGTTCAGGGCTGTTTGCCGTCTCGGATGAGGGCGATGGGTTTAGGATCGTACTCCGCCCACTACCGCCTCCCCTTACGGAGAACCCTGCGCCGGAGACTCCGGCGCCAACGCTTGCTTGGAAAGGACGTATCGATAGGGGAATTACACTCCCCGAAGAGACCGCCGAAAAACAGCTCGCAACCTTAACCTTCCAGGCACCACCG
>JAYGDG010000864.1:0-1665 GCA_046583015.1 Pirellulaceae bacterium
CTATTTGGTCAGGCAAAATCGTGCGTGGTGCTGTTTCTTTTCGGTGGTCCGGGGCAACAGGACCTCTGGGATATGAAGCCCATGGCCCCGGCAGAAGTCCGGGGGGAATTCAAGCCCATTTCCACCAGCGTTCCGGGAACCCAGATCGGTGAGTACTTGCCCCGGCTGAGCAAGCTGGCCGACAAGTACACGATCGTGCGCAGCATGTCGCACCGAGATTTTGAACACGGGTCTGCCTCCTACACGGCACTGACCGGTCATCCACACCCCAAGCCGGGGACCAATACGCCGGCCAGCAAGGATGATTTTCCGACCTACGGGGCGGCCGTTGCGCAACTGAAACCGACACCTAATCCGGTTCCCAGTGCGGCGGTGCTGGGTCCGGTGATGCACCAGGGGAACCGGCCGCCGATGGCTGGCCAGAACGCCGGCTTCTTGGGCGAGGCCTTTGATCCGTTTCGTGTTGCCCAGGATCCCAACGGGGCCGAGTTCCAGATCGAGGAACTGGCGCTGCCGAGCGACATTTCCAGCGGACGGCTGGCCGATCGCTTTGAGTTATTACAATCGATTGAACAGCGGTTGCCGGCCGATGGTCATGACGGCAGCATTCGGGGGATGTCGAACTTGAAACGGCGCGCCTTTGGGCTGCTGGGATCGCAACGTAGCCAGCAGGCTTTCGATTTGTCGGTGGAGGCAGATCCGCTGCGCGACCACTATGGACGCCACAAGTTTGGTCAGACGATGTTACTGGCCCGTCGCCTGGTGGAGGCAGAAGTTCCCTTGATCACGGTCAACTGGGCCCGCTCCAATCGGGAAGAGTGGGATACGCATGCTAAGAACTATCCGACCCTCAAGAACAAGCTGTTGCCCCCGTTTGACCAGGGGTTGGCTGCTTTCCTGGCAGATTTGGATCAGCGCGGGTTGCTGGATACGACACTGGTCCTGGCGCTGGGTGAGTTTGGCCGCACGCCCAAGATCAACAAGGACGCCGGCCGTGACCACTGGCCGGACGTTTATTCGCTGGTGATGGCCGGTGGTGGCATCAAGCGTGGCGTGGTGGTTGGGGCCAGTGACCGGCAGGCGGCTTTTCCGCTGCGTGATCCGATTGCGCCCTGGGACATTTCGGCGACGATGTATCACTTGCTGGGGATTGCTCCCCGCACGCATGTTTACGATCGTCAGGGTCGTCCCTTCTTGTTGTCACCGGGCAAAGTGGTCAGTGACTTGCTGGCCTAGCGATTTCTGTCTGCCAGTTTTTAGCGGTCGTCAGTGGGAACTTTCCCGCGCTGCGCAAGCCGGTCTGTTAAACCCGTTAGTAACTGGTGGAACTCGTGGGGCTAACGTCAAAACGGAGTGGCCGGTGCCGTTTCCCGTTGGCGATTGCCAAAAAACTGTGATAGGTTAAGGGACAGTGACGATGGTTATCGTGAGACCAGTAACGAAGGACAAGGAAACCGAACCATGCAGTTTCAGCACGCTCGCCTCAAACAGCAATCCAGCTGTCTGACCATGTTCCTGTTGACAGGGTTGATCAGCCTGGGCTGGCTGGGGCAAACCGTCTTCGGCCAGGCTGGTATAACGCCAGATCATCTGCCCAGGGCAGGTGGGCCGCACGATAGAGAATACCAGAATATCAAGGTAGGGATTGAATTCATTCGGAAGGTT
>JAYGDG010000018.1:0-2243 GCA_046583015.1 Pirellulaceae bacterium
CAGACGTAGTCTAGCGGAATCAACACCTCACATAGCTGACCTGCAGGTCTCAGTATGCACCAAGTACCGGTCGCCCTCATCACTGGCTCTTCTCGTGGCATCGGCCGAGCCATCGCCAGGGATCTGGCTGCCAATCGGTACGCGGTCTGCATCAATTATCTGAACAATCAAGAGGCAGCCGAATCCCTGGCTGCCGAGATTACCGGGGACGGGGGCGTGGCGACCATCTGCGGAGCTGATGTCGGGAGTGCGGACGATCGCGACAAGCTGATCTCTCATACGTATGACACGTATGGTCGACTGGACGTCCTCGTCAACAATGCCGGGATTACTTCGCAGGGACGCATGGATTTACTAGAGCTTACCGATGAAAGCTGGGAGCGGGTGTTTGCTACCAATTTGAAGGGGCCCTTTTTCCTCGCCCAACAAGTGGCCACCCGGATGATCCCACAAATCAAAAAAGCAACCATACCCCGCGCCACGATCGTCAACATATCGTCAATTTCGTCCTATGCCACTTCAAGCAACCGAGCCGATTATTGCATGGCCAAGGCAGCGATCCAGATGATGACGTGGCTACTGGCTGACCGCCTGGCTTCTGAAAGTATCTGGGTTTATGAGGTTTGTCCCGGGATCATCGAAAGCGACATGACTGCCCCGGTTCGCGAGAAATACGACCGCTTGATTGCCGATGGCTTAACTCCCATTCGCCGCTGGGGTACAGGAGAGGATGTAGCTCGCGCTGTACGCAACCTCGTCTCTGGCGAGTTTCCTTTTACCACCGGAGAACGCATCAACGTCGACGGCGGATTTCACATACGTCGGCTTTAACGCCTGTCCCGTTTTCCTTCTCCGCCTTCACCTGCAATCGCTCGCATGAAATTCTCTTTCCTCGGATTCAACGCGATTTCCCGCCCGCTCGCCGAGTCCATTCTCGCGCATCCCGAACATCAATTCGTGGCGGTCTATGCTGCCGGCGACGAATTCTCGCTAACGGATTTTCCTGGTGTCAAACAAGAACACGAGTGGGAAGCCGTGCTCCACAATAGTGAGTCAGACATGATCGTCATCTCACCACACTGCGACCAGGCCGTCCAAGAGGATCGGCTTCGTCGCGTTGTCCAATGCGAATTGCCGGCCATTGCCATCCAACCCTATTGTAACGTTCTGGCCGCCTTTGAAATGGACATGATTCAAGTGCAAACGTCGGCCCCCCTAATCTGTTATTCTCCCGCCGATCACCAGTCTCTGGTCGGCGACCTGAATGCCTGGATCACGGACCCCGCAAGCTCGCCCCTGGGACGCATCTGGCAAATCGCCATGCATTCTAATCCCGACACAAGTCAACGCGCCGGCGTCCTCAAACAACTTGCCTACGACATTTCCGTAATTCGAAATATCTCTGGTACCATTAGACAAGTCAACGCCATCACCAACACCGTCGGAGAGGATGTTTTTGACAACCTCAACATCATCTTTACGACGGACTCTCCCTCCCTCTTTGCCTGGTATCTCGACCAATCCTTACCTGCCCGAGCTTGCGAATTGAAGCTAACCGGCGATGACGGTGACCTTACTGTCGTGCTTTCGCAACACCACGCTTGTTGGCACATCAAGGGGGAAGCGACTCTGCAATCTGCTTCCTCGACGGAAGCCTTCCTGCAGTCACTTCCCGAAACACTTGCCGAAGCTGCCAGCGACCCTTCATGGCTCAATTGGTGTCAAGATCTCGATGTGGCGGAAACCGTCCCGACCTCCCTGCGTCGCCGACGAACTATCGACATGCTGGACGAGGCAAAAACTGAAGAGGGGTCTTTCAAGGGTGTGATGTCGATCGGAGGATGTGCCTTGCTGCTAGCTACCATGTTTGTATTATTGGCCGGAACAATTATCGAAGGGTTTCGCTTCCCGTCCAAGAATAACAGTTACCAGGCCAACCGGCCGGAAGAACCTTCGGCGCAACAATCACCGACCGATTCTCGTGCGCTCTGGATTCGCCTCTGGCCGGTCTATCCCTTTGCGCTCTTTTTACTGCTGCAATTCCTGCGTCTAATTATTAGGTCGCCCGCCCCAACCGCGGTTGCCAAAACCGACCTTTCCACGATCCCGCGGGGACCGCCTGCCTAAATCGCAATAGCTCTCTCGGCCACACCTCGCGGGAGGGCTTGAGCGATTCGCGCTTACTTGCAGGCAGCGCCAGTCTTTTTCCGTGAAACTTCAAATCTCATGGCTTTTTCTCTGGC
>JAYGDG010000042.1:0-4052 GCA_046583015.1 Pirellulaceae bacterium
GTCGACGTCTTCATTCTGCACCACTCCGGTGACCGTGATGTTCAACGGGATTGGTTGCGGGGTTGCGAAGTCACTGTTCGGTTCTTTTTCGGGAGTGGATGCAAAGGGACCGATGTAAAAAGTACGATACTCCGAGACGCCGCTGGCTGTCCGCACCTGCGCGACATGTTGGCCCAGTCGGCAGTCAGGAGCCACTTTGACCGTTGCCTTCACGTTTCCGTCAGACGGTTCGAGCTTAATGACTTCCAGGCCTGGACTGTAGAAGAGAATCTCCTTGGCGTCCGCCAGTCGCCCGCCGTTAAAGGTCAGCACCGATTCGACACCGCGTTGAATTCCGCGAGGTTCAATGCCGCCCAACGATGGGGAGGCCGCCTGCAGGCTGGTACCGGCCAACATCAAGAGGGTCGTGATTGTAGTAACGAGTCGTTGTTGTGAGTGTCGCATAGCTGGCGTCCAATTCTTGTTTTCAATGCGTTAAAAAATAGTTGGTATTAAAACAGCAAGCCATGCTCACACGTGAGACATGGCTTGCACCAATTTATCTACTTATTAGGTCGTTTAGTAGGGATTGCATGACCTGTGCGTGTTCTTGCTGATTAAGCCAACAACTCCTGCCGAACCTTGCCACCGTTGACAATTTCAATTGGGCGATCGCCAGGTGCCATTAATTCTTTGTCGGAAGTGATTCCCATGCATTTGTAGATCGTGGTTGCCCAGTCTTCTACGCTCAAAGCGTCTTCTTCCGGTTCACTTGCGGTCGGATTCGAGAGGCCATAAACGGACCCTTTCTTGATTCCACCGCCAGCCATCAAGACACTGAAGACCTTGGGCCAATGGTCGCGACCCGCGCTGCCATTGATTTTCGGTGTACGACCAAATTCACTGGCCGTGCAGACCATGGTGGAGTCGAGCAGGCCACGTTGATCCAGGTCGCGAATCAAGGCCGCGTAAGCCTGGTCAAAGGCGGGCATCGAGCCCTTGAATCCACCGGAGATATTGGAGTGCATGTCCCAACCACCGTAGGTGAGCGTGACAAAGCGAACCCCTGCTTCGACCAGTCGACGAGCCATCAGCAAGCGAGCGCCCGCGGTATTGCGACCGTAGGCATCGCGTAACTTGCCATCTTCCTTGTTTAAGTCAAAGGCTTCACGCGCTTTCTGCGAACTAACCATGCTGTAAGCGCGTTGATAGAAGGAGTCGACGGCATCCAGCGAGTCACCCTTTTCTTTCGATTTAAAGTGGTCATTGACCGCTTCCAAGATCTTTCGACGACGGGAGAAACGTGTGTCATCGACGCCACCAGGTAACTTTAGATCGCGAACCGTAAAGCTGCCACTGGCCGGGTCCGAACCGAGACTAAACGGAGCAAAGGACGAACTGAGGTATCCCGTTCCGGCAAAGACATTCGGTTGACTTGGAATGCAGACATACGGAGGCAGGTTATTGCGAGAACCGAATTCGTGGCTGACCACCGTCCCCATGCTGGGAAACTGCAAGGCGGGACTCGGTCGGTAACCGGTGAACATGTTGTGCGTGCCGCGCTCATGGGCCGCTTCACCGTGAGACATCGAATTGCAGATCGTGATCTTGTCAGCGATCGTAGCAGTTTGCTTCAAGGTCTCACCGATACGATATCCAGGGATCTTGGTCTGAATCGAATTCATCGGACCACGGTATTCTAGCGGGGCATAAGGTTTCGGATCAAAAGACTCCTGGTGAGCCATGCCGCCAGGGAAGAAAATAAAGATGACCGACTTGGCCGTTCCCTCTTTACTCTCGTAGAACTTTTGGTCCGCTTGGGCCTGTTTCATTCGATAGAAGTCGGCCAGCGTGATCCCCAGACCACCCAAAAAACCAACATGCATGAAACCGCGACGATTCAGGTTATTACCTTTACACTTCATGGAATTGTCTCTCCGTAATGGTCATTCACTAGGAAGTAATGGTTCCCTTGACTCGAAAGATCAAAATCTGTTGCCACCGTTCAGTTAAACCAAACGGGCAACAGCAATAACATCGTTGTTTTACCGTAAGGCAGGCTCTTTGGAAAGCTACCGGCAGGACCGAATTTGGACGCTTCCTAAACCTTCCTGACACAGCGTTAAATTCGGGTTTTAAGATAACCGACTCAACCAAAAATGTCAAAAAGCATTTAGCTTGGTTGATGCGTTTTCGGTCAAAAAACTGCCGATAAGAACCACCCTTAGGGGGGGGTTGTGGGAGGTTAGGCGGTTAGCGCGCTTCGTGAAACGCCGCAAACGCTCCCCTGCTGCTTCCGCCGCACTTATTCCGCTGGCGATTCGTCGTGCGGTGTTAACTCGTCCCGTAGTATTCGAACTTCCCGGGGAGCCTCGATTCCCAAGCGAACCTGGTCTCCAGAAAGCCGCACAATCGTCAGGGTGATGGAATCGCCTAAGTGTAGTTTTTGATTTTCTTTGCGTGATAAAACGAGCACAGCTCACCTCCTTGTTGGTTCTCTTCAATGACAGGCCGTTGTCTTGCACGAATTCCCTAGAATCGTGGCAGCACGGTGACTTAAGCAGCTTGAGGCTGAGGTTCGCGGCTATTGGAAACGTTGGCCAATGAGGGTGGGCCAACTAATTGAATATGCTGTTGGCGTTCACCGGCTGAGCCATAAAAGAGAATCGTATTTCGATCTGTTTCCCAGACGGCCGTTAACTTGAGGCTACGTGGACCATACAGGCAGTAGAGCATTCCACACGGTTGGCCTTGCCGTATGAGGATCTGTTCGGTCATCTGAAAAGCGCCAATTTCAAGTTGATTTTGAGCACAGAGGTATTCGTAAACATAGTTGCGTAGGGCATGCACGTTGGAGATTCGGACGGTTGTTGCCGGCATAGTTAAGACCCTTTGAAAGTATCGAGGGGGCAAACAAGCTGAGTCGCCAAATGGTTCAGCAGCTTGCGAATAGGTAGAATACATAAAATGTATTCAATAAGGACTATCGGTAGGATGTGGAAAGAAATTTTGTTTTCCTTATCAGGGTCAGGTTGGACATGCTAACCCCCTCACTCTGACTAGTGTGGAAGCCGGGTCTTGCTCTCCTGCAATGCTGGTCAGGCCTCAAATGACCGGCTAGGATAGGAGCCCGACGATTATCTGGAAGCCTACGTATCTGAAAATTCACCGATTAAATTGAGGAGATGGGTTCAATGCTCCAAAAACTTATCAACATCAAATGGCTCGTGGCAGGTTCCCTCCTGGTCTGGGGGCAGTTGACCCTTTCGGTACCCGCGGTTGAGTCGGCCGAGTTTGTACTGGAGCAGGATGACGACGGGATCACGGTCAGCCGGGATGGAAAACTGGTTACCCGCTACCTAATCTTCTCGGGTGCCAAGCCCATTCTGTGGCCGGTGAAGGGGCCTTACGGTGACGATATTACCCGGGGCTATCCCATGCGTGAGGCGTCGGCCACCGAACGCGGTGATCACATGCATCATCGCTCGTTCTGGTTCACCCACGGGAATGTCAATGGCATTGATTTTTGGAGCGAAGGGAAGGACCACGGCAACATTGTCCATCGTAAATTTTCAGTCGTCAAAGGTGGCGAGCAGGCGGTGATCGTAAGTCACAATGACTGGATGTCGGCAACTGGAGAGAAGGTTTGCGAGGATGTCCGCCGCCTGACTTTTGGTGCTGAAGGAAACTCGTACTGGATTGATTTTGACACCACGGTGACTGCTTCGGCAGGTCCGGTCAAGTTCGGGGATACCAAGGAAGGTTCTTTTGGAGTGCGAGTGGCTGGTTCGATGAAGGTCACTGCGAAACCTGCCGGTCACGTCATCAATACGCATGGCGACAAGGATGGCAAGGCCTGGGGCAAGGCCGCTCCCTGGGTGGATTACTATGGTTCGGCTGTGCCAAAGGGAAAAGTTGTCGGAATCGCCATCATGAACCACCCCTCCAGCTTCCGTTATCCGACCTACTGGCACGTTCGCACCTACGGACTATTTACGGCTAATCCCTTTGGATTGCATCATTTCAAAGGTGATAACTCGGCCGACGGTTCTCACCAGATGAAAAAGGGTGAG
>JAYGDG010000149.1:0-3285 GCA_046583015.1 Pirellulaceae bacterium
CTCGGTTAACGCCCCGCTCTGGTCCGATGGAGCGGTCAAGCAGCGTTACCTGGCTTTGCCCAAGGCCGATTCGAAGATTGATTTTACACAGTCGCGGGCCTGGGGCCTGCCCGACCAGACAGTGCTGGTTAAATCGTTCGCCCTGGAAATGAAGGAAGGCCAGGCCGCTTCCCGCAAATGGATTGAGACCCGCCTGCTGACTCGCCAGGATGGCGAATGGGTTGGCTACAGTTACGCCTGGAACGATCAGCAGACCGAAGCCGAACTCGTCGAGAAAACCGGTCGCGACCGCCTCTACCAGGTGCAGTCAGCCACGGGTCCCAAGGAGCAAACGTGGCATTACCCGAGTCGCAGTGAATGCATGGTCTGCCATAGCCGGGCAGCCGGCTACGTGCTGGGTATGTCGATGATGCAAATGAATAAAAGGCACGATTATGGTGGAGTGGTTGATCACCAGTTCCGCACACTCGAACACCTGGGACTGTTGCGCACCTCGTGGCATGGCCAGGCGGTCAACAAGTTGCGTCAGCAATTGACCGCAGACGGAATGCCTGCCGACCAGGTCAAGGCCCACATGGACAAGGTCACCAAGGCGGGTGGACAGCGTACCGCGCCTGCCACTTCATTGCTCTTTCAGGATCCAAGTGGTTATCGCAAGCTGGTTGATCCGTACGACCCGGGTGAACCGCTGGTGGAGCGGGCGAGGTCGTATTTGCATGCCAACTGTGCGCAGTGTCACGTCAACGCCGGTGGCGGTAACTCCCAAATTGACCTGGAGCACAACGGAGACTTGTCCCATCTGAAGGCCATTGACGTGGCGCCGCTGCACGATAAATTCGGCCTGGCAACGCCGCATATCATCACTCCCGGCGACCCCGAGGCGTCGACCTTGTTCCTGCGGGTTAATCGGCGAGGAAAAGGACAAATGCCACAGTTGAGTACAAACGTCGTTGATCAGCGAGCCGTCGAGATGTTGCGAGAGTGGATTAAGCAAATGCCAAAAACGGAAAAGAAATCCTCAGGTAAGAAAAGTAACTCGAAAGAATAAGGAGCATCATAATGCGTCGAAAGTATAGCCGCCGGATCTTCTGTACGGTGTTGGCCAGTTTGCTGGCAGTTTCATTGGTTCAAGTAGGGGTTGCCCAGCAAGCCGATCATGATGCGGTCCGCCCAGTACCACGCTCCGGTGGCTGGTTGAAACGGCATGAAAGGTTCAACACGCGTGTTAAGCAGGGCAACGTAGACCTGGTCTTTATCGGCGATTCGATCACACAGGCCTGGGAAGGCAATGGCAAGCAAGCCTGGTCCAAGTATTACGGCAAACGCAAGGCGGTGAATCTCGGCATCGGTGGCGATCGAACGCAACACGTGATTTGGCGGCTTGATAACGGGAACCTGGCTGGAATTACTCCCAAGCTGGCAGTGATCATGATCGGTACCAACAATTCCGGCAGCAATACCTCTGCACAAATTGCCGAGGGGGTGGAAGTGATCGTAAGCCAGTTAAAGAAGAAAACTCCACAGACCAAGGTGTTGATCCTGGCCATCTTTCCGCGCGGCAAAGACGCTAACGATAAACGACGACAGGTGAACGAAGGTGCCAATCAGCAGATTGCTAAACTGGCAGACGGAAAACAAGTTCACTACCTGGACATCGGCCCCAAATTTCTTGCCGCGGATAAAACTCTCTCGAAGGAGATTATGCCGGACTTGTTGCACTTGAGCGTCAAGGGATACCAGATTTGGGCCTCTTCGATTGAGCCGATGGTGGCAAAGTTGATGGGCGACTAGTTACCCGGACCGTGAATCTGTCGAGGAACCGACACCATGTACGCGCGACTTAAGGATGCCGATATCTACTTCGATGTCGATGGCATGGCATTGGTCGCTGAAGCAGATCGAATGGTCCAGCGACCGGTGTTGTTTCTACTGCACGGTGGTCCAGGTGGAGACCATGCGAGCTTCAAGACCCAGGTCGTGGAGTTGCGTGATGTGGCACAACTGGTTTACATCGACCATCGTGGTTCCGGGCGCAGTCGGACGTCGGATCCAGCCACCTGCACGCTGGAGCAAAATGTGCGTGACGTGGAGGCGCTGCGCCAGTACCTGGGGATCGATAAAATATCCGTCCTCGGATCCTCCTACGGTGGGATGGTCGCGCAGGGTTATGCGATTGAATTTCCTGAACGTCTCGACAAGCTGATCCTGGCAGTCACGGCGCCCAGTTATCGATTCATGGAGGAGTCACTAAAAATCCTCGAGAGACGGGGAACGGCGGAGCAAAAACGGGTTTGCCAGTGGTTGTGGAATGCCAGTTTTGAAAATGAAGAACAATTGCAAGAGTATTACCGCATCATGGGTCCGATGTACTCGGTGCAATTCGATGCAGAGAAACATGAACAGGGATGGCAGCGGGGAATTCGCAATTTCCAGCAGTTGAACCTGGGGTTCGGTAGTTTCCTGAGGACATTCGACTTCATTGAGCAACTGCCAGCTATTACTTGTCCAACGCTGGTCCTGGCCGGTGCCCATGACTGGATCTGTCCCCCCTCGCAGTCAGAGCTGATCGCTGCAAAAATTCCCGGGGCGAAATTGGAACTGTTTACCGACAGCAGTCATATGCTGGCCCAGGATGAACCGGAGCGGTTCTTGCAGGTCGTGCGGCAATTCCTGCAGCAAGAAAGCTAACGGCCGACTGCGACGACACGCACCTTGGGCGGTTCGGCGTAATCCTGCCAGAGCCGTTCTGATTCTTCTGCATTGACCGGACCACTGTGGGCATAGAAGCGGTAGCGCGAAGCAAAGTTGCCACCGAGCGAGATTTCAAAATCACCCAATTGCATCGGGGCAAAACAAAAGTAAGGCTTGTGCGGATGTAAACGGACGGGCTGCGGAGCGCGAAAGTTCCCCGGGTGACACATCAGCGTGATGCCGGCCGGTTTGCCGTCGATGTCACCATGCATTTCGACCCAGCGAGCACGCGTTTCGTTCCCGTCGAACCAGGTCTTTCCTTCGCTGGTCAAGTAGTTTCGCGGGACCGGAAATTGAGCTAACTGCTGGGCAGTTGGTTTTGACTTGAGCAGCGTTCGAACACGATCGGCCGTCTGTTCCTTGAACCACTGGCGATTTCCGCGAATCGCCAGGCCTCCATAATGGTATTGCTTGACCAGCAGCGGAGTTTTTGTGAAGCAGGTCTGGTGCGACTCCAGGTCAAAGAGGAAGTAATCCCGGAGGTTGAAAACACGGACCACCCGGGTATCCCAGAGCACGACCGTTGGCTGCTGC
>JAYGDG010000173.1:0-2231 GCA_046583015.1 Pirellulaceae bacterium
CGTTCTCACTCGGCGTCGCAAGTAACCCACAACCCTCCGGCAATCGCCGACCGAGCGAACAATAACGGACTGAAACATGCTTGAATCCTTGTTTACTTGTACGTGGCCCTGGCATCAGATCAGAGCTCATTGTCCATTGCAAGAAACCCCCAGTCAATTACCTTTCACAACTTCACCAGCATGGTCTTGGCCTGCGTTTGGCACCGGCACAGGTTCATCTTGCTGGCTTCCTGCACCACAACTATAGTAAGCAAATCACTCCCTCAACCCAATCGGCTCAAAAATAATGAGCACGAAGGCCATGTCGAACCAGCCCACAAAAACGAAGAAGCGACTCGCTCAACTGCTAACCGTCCTGATTGCTCTGTCCATTGGATTGACCGTAAGCGAATTTGCCTGTCGCTGGATGTTCAACCGAATCGGTATGCACTACGGCCTGGAAATGTGGAAGTACGCCAGGCTGATCAAACGCCAAAACGACAATCCCAACATTGGCCATGAACACGAGCCCAACACGCGAGCCACGCTGATGGGCGTTGACGTCAACATCAATTCCCGGCGATTGAGAGACCGCGAGTTCTCAACCACCAAGCCGGAGGGAGTCTATCGTATTCTCCTGCTGGGTGATTCGATGACATTCGGCTGGGGCGCACGCCTGGAAGACACCTACGCCAAGGTGCTCGAACGCATGTTAAACGAGAACCCGCCTGGCAATCATCAGCAATTTGAAGTGATCAACACCGGGGTTGGCAACTACAACACCGTGCAAGAGGTTGCCTACTTCAAGCAATATGGTCTGCAGTACGATCCTGACATGGTGATCCTTGGATACTACATCAACGACGCAGAACCGATCCCTCGCCCCAAGGGCGGCTGGCTAGCCCGGCACTCCTACCTGTATGTGGCCACATCTTCGTTTCTGGGTTCGTTAGGTCGCAAAATGAGTTCGGGGCCGAGTTGGCTAAGCTACTACCAAAATCTGTACCAGGAAGATCAACCTGCCTGGCAAGCATGCCAGCAGGCCATTCGCGATCTGATCGAGACGTGCCACGAGACACAAATTGCACTCACCGTATTGCTGATACCCGAACTCCACTCGCCCCAGGATTACCCTTTCCTGGAAATCCAGAAAAAGATTGAAACGATCGCCGAGGAAGGCCATATCCCCACGGTCGATCCGCGCCCTCAATTACCTGACGTAACGCCACTGGACCTGTGGGTCTCGCCGGGTGACGCACACCCCAATGCTATCGCTCACCGGGTATTTGCCGAAGCGTTGTTTGCACATGTTACCCGGGAACTAGGAGCCGTTGATGAATAAAACCATCTCTTCACTAAGGCGAATCCTCTGGGAACTGAAATGGTGGTGGATCATTCCCCTGGTACTTCTGGCCGTACTCTGCATCATCCTCGTAGTAACGATCAACATCACGGGCGGGTCACCGTTTGTCTACGAGTTGAACTAGTAACCGATCTCAACGGGCGGGTGGATGCTGGTCCAAGCGGTTCTACTGCTCACCCACGAGGTGACGTTCCACGGCTTCCACGACCCCCTGGGCCACCACGGCATGCCCCTTCGCGGTCGTGTGTCCACGATCGATAAACAGCTCACCGACATCCTGGGTCTTAACCGCCTCTCGAAAATAGACCGACAAATCAACGACCGTGATTTCCGGCCGGTTCTTCATTGCCAGCGGCACCTGTTGCCAGAGTGTGTGGCTCGCTTCAGTTCCGTCTACCTGGACACGGAAGGGCCAGACCAGAAACACCACGGGAATTCTCCGCTCGCTCGACTGGTGACATATCTTGTTCAGCAACTGTTGAAATTCAAACGGACTCAGGCGTGGTTTCTTCTCCATCTTTCCCCAGGCCTTCTTCGCGACCTTCGGACGAGGTACCATCGCACGGCAGGTAATCTGGCAAATGCGACTCCACTGCAACCACTTTGCCGGACGACTAGCCAACCAGTGATCGTAGTGCTCCAGGTCACTGATACCGTCCCATGGTGTTGGTTCCGCACCGCCGAAGCAGACCACGACCATGTCAGGGTCCAGGTCAAAACCCTCGGTCATCAGGTACCGCCAACCCTGGAACAGCGTGTAGGCCGGCACACCGGCGTTAATGCACTCCCAATCCCGGTCTGGAAACTTTTTGCGCAATTCCCCCTCGCTGCGATCCACAAAGGATTCGGTATGCTCAACACCAAATCCAAAGGTGCAGGAATCACCCAG
>JAYGDG010000185.1:0-2451 GCA_046583015.1 Pirellulaceae bacterium
CTTCAACAACATGTACAACCCGTGTGTCGTCGAAACCGGAGGCGAATACCGCTACAAGATGTGGTTTTTCGGCTGGGCAGCGGGTCATTCGAACCCAGGTGTTCCGGGCTCTGACGCGATCTTCCATGCCCGCTCTAAAGATCTGAAGTGGTGGGAAGTCTACAGCAAGGGAGGCGAATGGGATCGGGGGACGAACCCACAAGAATGGAAACCGGTACTGCACGCCAGTAAGCGTTGGTACGAATCATGGCACGTTGGCGATCCATCCGTAGTCCTCAAGGATGACAGATACTACATGGCATACAGCGCGACATCGAAGCCTTTCGGAAAGACGGCAGGTTATCCCTCGGATATGGTGCAGTGTGTGATGGGAGCGGTATCTGATGACGGCGTCCATTGGAAGTCAACACAGCAACCACTGCTGATCCGTGCAGCAGATAAGCCCAGCCCAAAACCTGATCCGACTCGCATTGGAGACTTCCATAGGCCGTCACTTCAGTGGCAAGGAGGCAAATGGAAACTGTGGTTCGACTACTGGTTGCCGGGCAAAGGTGTTTGCATGGGCTATGCGGACAACCCGGGCGAGTTCGCAGACAAAGGCGGCTTCTCTATCAAGCACGACCTTCGCAAACCGCTGCTGGACAACTGGCCCAATCCCGAGGTCATCCAAATCGGCAGCAACTATCATAGCTTTTCGGACGCTGGGGGGTATCCGATCAAGCCTGGCGAATCTCATTGGAAGAGCCGCCAACTGCGGGAGGCCGTTTCCAGCGATGGCTTGTCGTGGAAGAAACTCGCCTTCATTCCTCCGGACGAAGACGCGGATGCCTGCCACGTTCCTCAGGCCCTGCTCACCAAAGTCGATGGCAGAGAATGGCTCTATTTGTTCTATGCCACCCAGATCGGCAACAGGAAAAATGATGGGAAATACCACTACCAGTACGACCGCATCCGGTCCATGCGGAGAGAGTTGCGCAAAGCCAATGATAAATGAGGGGGAGGCGGCGACGGAACATCCCGATGTGGCTGGCAGCTACGACAACATCGGGAAAGTGCACGAAGAGAAGGGCGAGCACGACAAGGCACTGGAGAATTACCAGAAAGCCTATGCCATCTGGCTCAAGAAACTTGGCCCCAACCATCCCAACACGAAGCTTGTGAAAGGCCAACTGGACGCGCTGAAGGAGTGATTGGGGCGGCAGACGGGCTGTTTGGCAATCCAAAACCGCTTGGCGGGGCACGATCTGGTGCGTAGCATCGGGGCATGCGAATTTTCTCCCGGATTCTCTTGGTATTAGTCGCGTTACTGTTCTCATTGGTAACGGCGAAAGAGCAGCGACCCAACGTGGTCTTTATCCTTACTGACGATCAAGCCCCATGGGCGCTGGGCCTCTCCGGACATCCACATGCCAATACTCCCAACATCGACAAGCTCTTCAAGCAGGGCATGTGGCTCAAAAAAGCGTACGTCGTGACGCCGGTGTGCAGTCCCTCGCGCGCGGCACTGATGACTAGCCGGTACGGGAGTGAATTGGGCATCAGGGACTGGATTCATCCAGGCCGCGAACCTAAACTGGGATTGGATCCCAAGACCATCACCTGGACTGAAGCCATGCAGCAGGCCGGCTACCACACCGGCCTGGTGGGCAAGTGGCACCTAGGAGTACCGGACAAGTTTCATCCCACCAAGACGGGCTTCGATTATTTCATGGGCTTTCGTACCGGCGGCAACAGGGTGACCAACCCCACGCTGGAGGTGAAAGGCAAGAACCAGAAAGTAGAGGGCTTTACTTACGATATCCTCACCGATGACGCGCTAAAGTTTATTGAGCGTAACCAAAAGAAAACCTTCCTGCTGTGCCTGCACTACCGCGCGCCACACGCGGCGTGGATGCCCCAGCCCGAAAGCGATCGCAAGCCGTTCGATAAGCTCGACCCTAAGATCCCCAATCCGGATTACCCGAACCTTGACGTAGCCCGCGTCAAACGCATGACGCGCGAATATCTCGGCAGTGTGAAAGGCGTAGACCGCAACGTAGGACGCGTTCTAAAACAACTCGATGACTTGAATCTGGCCGACAACACCATCGTGGTGTTTACCAGCGACCACGGCTATAGCATGGGCCACAACGGCATCTGGCACAAAGGCAACGGCCACTGGGTGCTCAAGCCCCCGCCGCCAGTCACCAACAAGAACATCCCGCGCGGCCAACGGCCGAACATGTACGACAACTCAATCTTTGTGCCTACCGCCGTACGTTGGCCAGGACACATCAAGCCGGGCACCACTCTGGATCTGCCGGTAGCAAACCTCGACTGGTATCCCACCCTGTTGGCCTTGACCGGCATTGCACCGCCCAAGGGCGAAACCATTCGCGGGCGCAACATCAGTGCCGCGTTGCTCGGCAAAAAGGCCGATTGGCCGAATGTCTGCTACGGCGAATACAGCAC
>JAYGDG010000256.1:0-4000 GCA_046583015.1 Pirellulaceae bacterium
GTTGGGCGAGGAAAAAGGGCCCCTTCAAGTTGGTAGCAAAAACCCGCTCCCAGCTTTCATCGGTAAGCTCTAGTAAATCCATGCGTCCCTGTGAAGTAATCCCGGCATTATTTACGAGGACGTCCAGTCGACCATACGTGTCGTAGGTATGAGCGATCAGCTTGTCGCGATCGTCCGCGCTACCGACATCAGCTCCGCAGATAGTCGCCGTTCCCCCGTCCCCGCTAATCTCGGCAGCCACCGATTCGGCAGCCTCTCGATTGTTCAGGTAATTGATGCAGACCGCGTACCGATCGGCAGCCAGATCCCTGGCGATGGCTCGGCCGATGCCACGAGAAGAGCCAGTGATGAGGGCGACCGGTACTTGGTGCATACTGAGACCTGCAGGCCAGCTATGTGAGGTGTTGATTCCGCTAGACTACGTCTGCCAGATGAGACTGTCAACGCTCGCGCGCTGGCGGGGGTGGGAAGTTTTAGCGGTGAAGCAGGTCGGCGAAAGCTCACGGGGAGCTAGGCAGCAGCTCCAGCGTCTTGAGGGCCGGTAGTCAACGTGGAGCGGACGCCGCTCCAGGTCCAGCTAGACGGCAAGGAGGGAGGCAAATGCTGGCGGCAGGGGGATCCGAGGCGTTCAATGACTGCTGTTGGCTCGTAACCGAGCAGCAGTGCCGCACCGAAAGCGGTGGCAGTTGCTACGCCCTGCTCGTATGACAATCCGCCCAGCGAGAGCGACAACTCTCCTATGACTAGCATGTGGGACCCCGTTCGCTGGGGCGTCGGGATAACTTGCGGGTCGGCAGTTGCCTTACTACCGATCTGGAGGCAGCGGATCCCAGCCGCGATGAACACCCTCATCCAAGCGGGTTGAGCCGTTGCAGTCGTCGTACCAGTAGAGCAGTCATCGGAGAGCCCGCAATAAAGCATTGCACCGTCGGGTGGCAACGATTCAATGATCCGACAGAGTGACTGTTGTGATTGTTCCGCGAGCCAACGTCCATCGGAGCGGCCCAAGACGAGTAAGCTGGGAGCGGCCAGCAAGAGCGTGGCGTATACGGAAGGGGCCGGGAGATTGTCGAGTGTCAGGACTCGCAACCGGTTACTAGAGCAGAGTTCTGTTGCGGAGGCGATGGCCGGCGGGCGAGAACCGGTTTCGCCGAACATCGGACGCTCCAGCAAGGCTCGCATCGCTGCCAGCCAGGGTTGCCCTGCGACTGCCGGCCACAGCAGGAGCGTTTGCCTCTGCGCAGCCTGGCGAAGAAAGTAGGCCAACTGCCGTATGGCGAGTTGACTATTGTTGACGCGGAGCGTGTAGCGCCCCGCCCATGGCTCGCTGTGATGTCGGTCAACCAGGACGCCCGCGGCACCTTTCAGGAAGGCCACTTCCGCTTTGCCGAAACCGTCCTCTGAAGAATGGGAAAGGTCCCAATAGAGGCCACCAGGTGCCAGGGTGTCCAGATCGAAATCGATGCGGTTAACCGTCTCCAAGTCCCCGCCAAGGGGAGGCAGGTCTCCAAGGTACAGCCTCGCATCGGTCACCGTGGCGAGGTCGCGGAGGGAAAGAATCGACATAGTACGGGCAGCTAGTTTAGGTTAAAAAGGTCCGTGGCCTCAGAGGGTAGCGACGAAGGATACTGCTGCTTTGCAGAGACCTCGTAAAGCCAATTCGCGGCCACCTGTTGGTCATCGAAGGGAATTACTTTGTTCTCAACGTGCTGCAGCGTGTCGTGGCCTTTGCCGCTAATCAGTACCGTGTCACCCGTGGTGGCGAGATCGAGAGCGGCGTGAATTGCACGGCGACGATCGGGGCAAACGATCGCCCGGTTCGGACGGTTGTAGCCGTCGAGTACGTCGTGGGCAATCTGCAGTGGATGTTCGCTGCCAGGATTGTTACCAGTAACTATGGTCACGTCAGCTGCCTTCTCGGCAAGCCGGCCAAACAACGGTCGTTGTGACGGATCGGCCTCGCCAGATGGTCCAAAGACGCAAATCAGACGGCCAGTGGTCACTTGCCGTAGAGTGTGGAGCGTTCGAGAGAGCGTATGAGCAGTTCTGCACCGGTCGACGAAGACACTGAAAGGCTGGCCGCATTCTACCCGCTCTAGACAGCCGGGAAGGTCATCGAGCGATTCCAAGCCGCTGGCGATTAATGCTAAGTCGAGACCACTGGCTAGGGCAACGGCAGTGGCCTGGAGACAGAGATTTATATGCGGATCTCCGATGATGGCCGTGCGGACCGGCATCGTTTGATTACCGGCGTGGATGAGAAACGTCTGTTCGCTGGGACAACGGTCGATGAGCGTTGCCGTTAATTGAGCGTCACTTGTCATTCCGGTCGTTAAAGTTGGGTGGTCGATAGTTGCCAGGCAAGCCTGGCAACCGGGATCGTCACTGTTTAGGACCGCAAAGCCAGCCGGCTTCAAATGAGTGAAGACGCGCCGCTGGGCTCGACGATAGTTTTCAATCGTGCCATGGATGTCGAGATGGTCGCTGGTTAAGTTGGTCAAGATCGCCGAATCGAGGGTCAGGCCGGCAAGGCTGCGGCGAGCAAGTGCGACGCTGGGAATTTCCAGGATAGCATGAGTGCAGCCGTTTAGTGAGAACGCCGAAAGGTTGCGGGCAATTTCAGGAGCTCCTGACATTACGGTAGTGGCGTCGTGGACCTGTAGGGAATCCGAGATACCCAGGCTGCTAATAAGGCCCGTCGTGAAATGTGCTTCCTTGAAAATAGCTGCCAGCAACATGGTGGCTGCGGTCTTGCCACTGGTACCTGAGACACCGACAAGGAATAATTTGTCGCAAGGCCGGTCTGCCAAGGCCTGGCAAATCTGTCCATACGCTTCACGTGTGTCTGGCACGATACACAAGGGGACGGTCGTCGAGACGAAGCGTTCACTCAGAATACCAATGGCACCCCGCTCCACAGCCTCGACCATGTGATCGTGGCCGTCCGCCTCGGAGCCGACTAAGGCCACAAAAAGATCACCAGGACGGCAGTTTCGGGAGTCGCTGCAGCAGGAAGAGAAGTGCAAATCGTCGACGCAACTGTAGCGTGCGTCCGGTAAAATGCGACGTAACGATACGCCGCCCGAAACTGGTTGCATGGTCCAAGGCCTCCCTGCCTGTAACAATGACCAATGAGCGTCTTGTCTGAGCCGACCTGAACAGTAAAGGTAGCTTGTCCCAACCAATACTGCCTGCCGTCGTTGACCCTCGTCCGTGAGGGTCAACATGAAGCGGATAAGCCGCTCTCAGATGGAGGGATTGTCGCAATTTTAAGGAGAGTGTCAAGGTTGGTTTTAGTGAAAGACCGATCAGGCTGGACAGACGATAGTTTTCAATCCACAATGCCCCACGAGGAAGACTGCTAGCGTTTAGAGCAAGGGACGCTCGGGTGAGAATCCCGGCATCAACACACAACCATAATCTCCAGGGAACGCTAAACGGCACCATGACACAAGACTACTTCGACACCCAGGCTCTGGCGGAACTGCTCCAGGTGACCACCTCGCAAGTGGTTCGAATGGCGGACCGGAGTCGTATCCCGGACCGAAAAGTCGCTGGGCAGTGGCGATTTGCCCGGGCAGAAATACATCACTGGATTGAAGAAACGATCGGTGCCAGCGACCTAAATGATCTGGCGAAAATCGAGAAGTGGTTACAGGCCAACACGGAAGCCGCCGAGGCAAGAGTTGCCGACTGGTTGCGGCCAGAAACGATATCCTGCCCCATGGATGCTCGGACACGTAGTTCCGTTATCCAGCAAATGGTGGAAATGGTTGTCGCCACCGGACTGCTTTGGGACGCCAGTAAAATGCGAGAAGCGGTCCGAGATCGGGAACATCTACATCCCACCGCACTCGATAACGGTGTGGCCTTACTGCATCCACGTCGTCCCCTTGCTAGCATCCTGGCAGAACCGGTGTTGGCAATCGGGCGAACCAATCAAGGAATCCCTTTCGGTGGACCCCGGGGAGAACTGACGGATATCTTTTTTTTGATTTGT
>JAYGDG010000284.1:0-2042 GCA_046583015.1 Pirellulaceae bacterium
ATCTACCTGAAAAAGAGGCGACTGATCCGCACCAGGTGATTCCTATGGAACCGACCACCGGTGGGGTTGCGGAAAGTTACCAGGTTTCTGCAGATGGGACGGTCTACACGTTCCAGCTTCGTCCCTCGGCCCGCTGGTCGAACGGTGAGCCGATGACGGCTCATGATTTTGTCTGGTCATGGCAGCGGATGCTCCACCCGGAAACGGGTTCGGAATACTCTTACCAGCTTCACTACGTGGTCAATGCCAAGAAGTACAATACGGCCGAGGTCCAGGTGGGAGACCGGGTAGAGGTGGAACTGAAGGATCGTCGTGATCCCTTGCAGGCATTTCCCCGCGGGACGCTCAAGCGGGGGATCCTCAAAGCGATCAAGAAGCCCCAGAGATCTTCCCCTGGGGATGATGCCGAAGAGGCAGATTCCAGGGAAGAATGGATTTACCGGGTGGAAGTCAAACCGACCAGCAACGGCAAGGTTAGCTGGGATGCCGCTGGCACGCTCAAAACGTTTAGCCAACAACCGCCGACCGGATCGACGGTCGACCATTCCTGCCATCACATCTTGATTGATTTTGATTCGAACGTGGAAATTCGGGCGCTTAATGACCAGACCCTGGTGATCAAGCTTAATAACCCGACACCCTATTTTAAGCAGCTGCTCGCTTTTTACCCCCTCTATCCGGTCAATCGCAAATGTGTCGAGAAATACGGTGCACCCAATTGGACCAAGCCCGAGAACATCGTCACGAACGGACCTTATCGCCTCGAATTTCGTCGCATTCGAGATCGCCTGCGACTGACCAAGAATCCCCTTTACTGGGATGCCAAGAATGTCAGTCTGGAGACGATCGATGCGATGGCGATCACTTCGTATACAACCAGTCTCAACATGTACATCAATGGTCAGCTGGACTGGTCGCCGACGATGCCCAATACCATCATGGACTTACTCCGTAAGCGGGATGATTTTGTTAGCGCTCCCTTCATGGCGGTCTATTTCTATCGGATTAATGTTGAGCGGCCACCGCTGGACAAGAAACTGGTTCGTCGCGCCCTGAACCTGGCAATCAACAAGCAGCTGATTTGCGATCAGATTACATCGGCTGGTCAACAGCCGGCGCGCAGTTTTGTGCCACCGCAATTAGAAGGGTATAGCGGGCAACAGTGTGGCGCTCATGATGTGGCCCGCGCCCGCCAGTTGCTAGCCGAAGCCGGTTATCCCAACGGTAAGGGATTCCCCAAGGTCCAGATTCTCTACAACACCAGTGACAGTCACCAGGAAATTGCCGAGTTCATTCAGCAGGAGTGGAAGGAGAACCTGGGAATTGACATTGAACTGCGTAACCTTGAGTGGGCTACCTTTTTGGACACCCTCAATCAGGGAGATTACTCGGTTTCTCGCAGTGGCTGGATCGGGGATTACCCCGATCCCAACACGTTCCTGGACATGTTCGTGACCGACGGAGACAACAACCAGACAAACTGGAGCAACTGAACCTACGATGAACTGATTGAGGCTGCCAAGTCAGAACCGGATGCCACCAGGCGGATGGAGATACTGCAGAAGGCAGAGGGGATCTTGATGTCGGAGTTGCCAATTCTTCCGATCTATTTTTATGTTTCGACCAATTTGGTCAGTCCGCGAGTCAAAGGATTCTCGGGAAATATCCAGGACGTTCATCCGTTGCACCTCCTGCGAGTTGAGTAGTCAACCAGCGGTTCGCGTCCTGTGATAAGGGAGTTTACAGGTGAGTCGGTTTTTGTTGCGACGCTTAGGCTGGATGATATTGACCATCTGGGTGGTCTATACCGTGTCGTTTTTCTTGATGCGAGTGGTTCCCGGTGGGCCCTTTGACAGTGAAAAGGTCGTTGCCGAGGCTATCAAGCGGAACATCGAAGCCCGCTATCATTTGGACCGTCCGCTGGTCGAACAGTATTTCTCCCACTTGTGGCATACCATTCAGCTGGACTTTGGGCCTAGCTACAAACTGGAGGACTACACGGTTAACGAGGTGCTGGCACAAGGATTCCCGATTTCGGCTTC
>JAYGDG010000292.1:0-3028 GCA_046583015.1 Pirellulaceae bacterium
CTTCGGTCGGGACCTGAATCGAAACCAGGCAGATGAATTTGTTGGCATGTACGTCAATGACTGGACGCTGGATTTTGGTGACCGGGGTCGTCAGGCCGTAACGGAATTACTACAACGAGGCCACCAGTCGGGTGTCATTCCCCAGCAAATCGAACCGGAGTTTATCCCGTAGTCGTCCTCCATACGGTTTCATGTCAGCTTCATGAACAAGTCTTGGCAAACCCATTTAGATCAGCTCATCGATTCCAAGCGAACGACGATGATCGCCTTACGTCGTCAGTTACATCAACATCCCGAGCCTTCGGGAGAAGAGCAAGAAACCAGCCGCTACCTCTTTCAACAACTCCAGCAAGCTGGTTTCCAGGTTCGGTTGGGCCATAACCAGTGTGGCGTCATCGCCGATGCGGATTATCTCACGGCATCGGTTACTGCTACGCAGCGAGGCCGGATTGCCTTGCGGGCTGATATCGACGCCTTGAGAATCCACGATGCCAAGGAAGTTCAATACCGCAGTCAACATGACGGGATCATGCATGCCTGCGGCCATGATGCCCATACGACGATTGTCTTTAGCGCGATCTCCGCGCTGCAACAAATGCACGAACAGCAGCAATTACCGTGGCCAGTCCAAGTTCGAGCAATTTTTCAGCCCGCCGAAGAAATCGCTCAGGGAGCCCGCCAAATGATTCAAGAGGGTGCCCTGGAGGACGTGGCAGCGATTCTCGCCACTCATATGGATCCGACGCGAGAAACCGGACGGATCGGACTCAAGTCGGGCACCTTAACGGCCATGTGTGACACGATCACCGTTACCGTACATGGGCGCGCCGGACACGGCGCTCGTCCTCATGAAGCCCGTGATCCAATTGCAGCTGCTGCCCAGTTTCTGACAGCGCTTTATCAATCGGTGCCCACGCAACCCGGCGATGATGACACGGTTGTGGCCTCCTTTGGGGAATTCCAGGGAGGGCAAAATGCCAATGTTATTCCGAACCAGGTAAGGCTGCGCGGTACCCTGCGGACACTCACAACAACAGCCCGGGAAACTGCCCAGGACAAGATTCAGCAACTAGGCCAGGAAATTGGCCAGGCGACCGAAACCCGCTTTGAACTTGAGTTTGGCAGAGGGTGCGAATCGGTCAAGAACGACCAGTCCCTGGTGCAACTGTTAGCAACTGCTGCGACGGAAGTTCTCGCAGAGGACTCGATCGAATCCATTGCAACGCCGAGCATGGGAAGCGAGGACTTTGCTTTCTATTGTCAGCAAATTCCGGCCGCCATGTTTCGCCTGGGCAGTGCTTCTGGAAGCAAGCACAATTTCCCCCTCCACTCTGCTCATTTTGACATTACAGAAGAATCCTTGTTGATCGGGGCGAAAATCCTGGCCCACGCTGTCATACTGTGGTCAGCTCCCGATTAAGCTGGTTTTTCGTGTTGGGTCCGTTACCTCATGCAAAACTTTCAATTCATTGCCAATAGCAAGCCGACGATCGGCATCGAACTGGAACTGGCACTGGTCGACGAAGAGACCATGAAACTTTCCAGTTCGATTGAAACGGTCCTCGAACAGCTCGGCCCGAGTAACGATTACAAGCCTGAGTTAATGCAGTGTTGTCTGGAAGTCATTACAGGGGTCTGCAACAATGTCGAAGAAGCGGGAGATGATTTACGAGAAAAACTGACCCACGTCGAGGAAGTCACGGATAATAGCGGACTGCGATTATGGTGGGGTGCCACTCATCCGTTTTCACCCTGGCGAGATCAGCAGGTTACTCCCGATGAGCGCTATCACAATCTCGTCGACCTCTTACAGGAAATGGCGCGTCGGCTGGTGACCTTTGGGCTGCACGTCCACGTTGCTGTTGATTCTGGTGACAAAGCAGTCATGATCTGTGACCGCATGATGCAACACTTGCCGACTTTACTGGCCCTTAGTTGCAGCAGTCCGTTTTGGGAGAATCGTCGGACGGGCCTCAAATCTCACCGCTCGAAAATCATGGAAGGGCTCCCGACCGCCGGTTTGCCAACGTTGATGCGCAACTGGAGCGAATATGTCTGGCTGGTCAATCACATGGTAAACACCGGTTTCATCAACACCATTCGCGAAATCTGGTGGGATATTCGTCCGCATCACAGCTTTGGTACGGTGGAAGTGCGAGTCTGCGACATGCCGGGAAGCCTGGATGACGTATTATCGCTGACCGCCCTCGTGCAGTGCCTGGTCCAGGCCCTTTCCGATGAAATTGACCAGGGAACTTACCAGCATGACTGCCATCCGATGATGGTACGACAAAACAAATGGCGTGCCTGCCGCTATGGTACCGCGGCCCAACTGGTGAATTCCTACACCTTTGAAGTCCAGTCGGTAAGCCAGATCGTCCGGATGCTCATTGACCGACTGGGCCCTACAGCAGAAACACTCGGCTGTGTCAGCTACTTGCAACAGGTTCAGTCCATTGCAGACGGACCAAGCTGGGCAGACCGGCAGGAAGAGATCCTGGAAAAGACTAATTCTCCAGAAGCAATTGTTCGTCAGCTTGCAACTCAGTCACGCATGCGAAACTAATATCGCTCGGTCCGGTTTTCGCGATCCTTCTCTCGACGCTAGGAAAATGAACATGTTATTCCCCGCAAACAGACAAATCCTGGTAACCATGCTCCTGTTCGCGGCCGTTTGGCAACAACCGACCACTGGCCATGCTAACAACAACTACTTCCTTCCCGGTGACAGTTTCTTTCACACCGTTTTGACCGAAGCGGTACTGGCAAACTTGGAGAAGTCAAAAAGCCCCGTATTCCGATACAATCGTCCGGACCACCTGGATTTCTACCTCTGCGGTTACGCTGGCTTTGAACAATTGCAGGTGAAAGAGATGTCAGCGGCCACCAAGAAGCACCTGCAAACACTCTACCGACAATTGCGAGAAGAGTATCCGTTGCGGATCGAACTGGTCCAGGAAACCAAGTTCGTCCCCGGTGACCTGGGAGATGAGGAAGTCAAGACTGGAAAGATCCTGCGCCGGGAACT
>JAYGDG010000320.1:0-1927 GCA_046583015.1 Pirellulaceae bacterium
AAGGTGTCACGGATTTGTTCGGCAGTCAGCCGGCGAACGGGTGCCCGCCAGAGGAAAGCGTCCTGGGGATCAAGCCGTTGTTGCCGGGCGGCTTGCGGGTGGGTAGAAGACTGCTGCCAGGTGGCGGACATGAGGATCTGCTTGTGCAGCAATTTGAACCGCCCCTGGTCAGCGACGAAGTCGGCCGTCAACCACTCGAGCAGCTCAGGGTGCGTGGGTCGCTGTCCGCTGGCGCCAAAATCGCTGGCGGTGGTGACCAGTCCCTTGCCAAAGTGTTGCTGCCAGATGCGGTTGACGATCACCCGGTTGGTGAGCGGGTTGTCGGCCCGTCCGATCCATTGGGCCAGGGCAGTGCGGCGACCGCTGGAATCTTCAACGACAGGTAACTCGAGGGGGCCGCTCTCGCGAGCCTGCAAGACGGTCAGAAAGGCCGGCGCGATTGGCCCCTGGTCCGGATCATCCGGGATGAGGGTAGGCGAAAGAGCCCCCTGGTGATCGGTGACGGTCATCAGTTTGCCCAGTGGTTTTGGTTTCAGCTTGTCGTGCGCTGCCAGTTCTTTGAGCAGGGCGGCATGACGTTCTTTATCGTCCTTGCTCAGGTTTTTCAGCGGGCCACCGGCCTCTTCGTAGAACTGGCGTGAAACCAGGTAGGTCATTTGCTGATCCCAGGAGGAGCGGGTGGCGGGATCCTTGTAAAAGGCGTCGCGAATCTCCTTGGGAAATTTGCCGGCAGTCGACTGCCACTTCTTGGTATGGTGTGGTGCCAGGAAGACTTCGAGTTGCTCTCTAACAGTGGCCGTTTTTTCGTTCCAGGGAGCCAGTTGCTGCTGGTGCTCGGCTTTCTCGGCGGCGGTCGCTGCGAGCAGGTCGTCGCGCCAGATGATCGGTTCAAAGAAGGCTCGCAGGGCAAAGTAGTCGCGCTGCAGTATGGGGTCAAACTTGTGATCATGACAGCGGGCACAGGCCATGCTTAGCCCTAAAAAAACGTCCCCCGCGACATCGGTCATTTCGTTCATGATGTCGTTCCAGTGGCCACGGGCATCTCGCTGGTTGTATTCGTAGATGCCCAGTCGCAGGAAGCCGGCGGCGGCGCGGTCCTGTGGGTGGTCACCTGGGGTTTCGTCACCGGCCAGTTGTTCACGGACAAACTGGGCATATGGTTTGTCGTCGTTGAAGGAACGGATTACGTAGTCCCGGTATTTCCAGATGTCGGGCCGCAGGGCATCCTGGTTCCAACCGTCTGAGTCACTGTAACGGACCAGGTCCAACCAGAAGCGGGCCCAGTGTTCGCCGTAGCGGGGATCCTTCAGCAGTCGGTCGATGGTGCTTTCCCAGGCAGTGGCAGACTGGTCGCTGACGAAGGAGGCGATTTGGTCGGCAGTGGGAGGGATGCCGATCAGGTCGTAGTAGAGGCGGCGCAACAGCGTAGCCTTGTCGGCGCTCGGTGCGGGAGTCAAGTTATGCTGGCGAAGTTTCTGGAAAACGAACTGATCGAGCCGGTTTTTTGCCCAGGATTCGGCACCGTCAGTGCTGGGGAGAGCGGGCCGTTTGAGTGGTTGGAAGGCCCACCACTGGCGGTCGTGATCGGTAATGCCGTCACTTGTATCCCGGAGGGAGGCGGTTTCTGCGGGCCAGGGTGCGCCGCTGGCGATCCAGGCTTCGAAGTGTCGGATGGTTTTGTCGGGCAGTTGTCCCTTGGGGGGCATTTCGAGTTTCTGGTATTTGAGCGCTGCGATCAGGCGGCTTTGATTCGGTTTGCCCGGGACGATGGCCGGGCCTTTTTTGCCACCCTGGAGAATGGCGGCGCGGGAGTCGAGTCGCAGGTTGCTTTTTTGCTTCTCAGGGCCGTGGCACTTGAGGCACTTACTTACCAGGATCGGGCGGATCTGTTGTTCAAAATGGTTGCTGGCCGCCGCAGTGGTGTCGG
>JAYGDG010000324.1:0-4626 GCA_046583015.1 Pirellulaceae bacterium
GCAGCAGCACTCTTTTGGCCCAGCGTTGCTGCCCTCTATTGGAAACGAGCCACGGGGCCAGGAGTCCTGCTGGGACTACTGGGAGGGACGTTTACCTTTGCTGTCTGCAACCAGTGGATTCCTTTCAAAGACACCTTTCCACTGCACCCGTTTGTTTATGGGTTCGCTGTTTCAGCCTTATGTACCTGGGCCGGCAGTCTGGCCACGCCGCGGCAACAACGGGGCCAACTGGAACTCTATTTTGGCCGAGATGCCAGCTAGTCGCATCAGTGGTTTCATGGCACCAATTCGCTACAATAGTGTTTCTGTGCCGAGAAGACATTCAAATCAGACTTTGGTAGAGAGGATGACTTAATGTTGGCAATTCAACGAATCACACTGGCCGTCATGTTTGTGCTAGTGACTCTGCCGCTCCATGCCCAGCAGCGAGAACGGACACGCCGCGATCCTTTCAAGGAGTGGGACAAGAATGCTGATGGATTCCTGTCGCTGGACGAGTTCCCCAAGCAGCTTGGCGAACGACTTTTTAAGCGTATCGACGCCGATAAAGATGGCCGCATTTCGCGCAAAGAAGATGATACCTATCGGGCACGTAATCGGCGCAATAATGATCGTAACCAGAAACTATCCAAGTTGCCGGAAGGGATCAAGTTGCAGCGGGATGTGGTCTATGCCACCGTGGGAGAACGGAAACTGGTACTGGACCTGTACCTGCCAGAAAAAGTCAGCAAACCGTTGCCCATGGTTGTCTGGATTCACGGTGGCGGGTGGCGCAATGGCAGTAAGGACAACGCTGCCTCACGACTCAACCCCGTGCTAACGCGCGGCTATGCAGCGGCCAGCGTCGGTTACCGACTCAGTGGAGAAGCCATTTTTCCAGCAGCGATTGCTGACTGCAAGGCTGCCATTCGCTACCTGCGGGCCAACGCCCAGAAGCTTGGCGTCGATCCCAACCGCATCGGTGTTTGGGGCTCCTCGGCCGGTGGGCACCTGGTGGCCCTGCTGGGGACTAGTGGCGATGAGCGCAAATGGGACCAGCACCGCGAACATGCCAATGTTTCAGCGCGGGTTCAAGCGGTCTGTAACTGGTTTGGGCCGACCGATTTTCTTCGCATGAACGATTTTCCCAGTCGGATTGATCACGATGCTGCCCGGTCGCCTGAATCACTTTTTATCGGTGGACCGATCCAAGAGCGTAAGGCGAAGGTGGCCGAGGCGAATCCGATTACCTATGTCACGGCCGATGATCCTCCCTTTCTGCACATGCATGGAGATAAGGATCAACTGGTTGCTTATAACCAAAGTGAGTTGCTGCACGCGGCCCTTAAAAAGGCCGGGGCGCCGAGTGAACTCTACCGGGTCAAGAATGGAGACCATGGCTTTCGTGGAGCGACCGAGGATACGCAGCAGCAGTTAGCTGATCGCGTGGTCAAGTTTTTTGATCAGCATTTAAAGAAGAACAAGTGACCGTAAACAAACGGTTCTGTTGATAAAAGGGGGAACCAGTATGAAACGTCATAAGCTGTTGTTGGGCTTGGTGATTGGTTTGGTCTCGGCAGCACAACTGCAGGCGGACCCGCTAGAAGTCAAAGGGGATGGGACGATTGTTCCGCCCGGTGCCAAGCTGGAAACGCTTTGGGAAGAAGGTGGTTTCACCGAAGGGGTGGCTGCCGCTGACGACGGGACGATGTACTTCAGCGATTTTGCCCAGCCCTTCGATGCCAGGCCGGCGCGGGTAATGAAATTCGATCCAGCAACCAGTAAGACCAGTATTCACTGTGCTGACAGCAAGATGGCCAATGGCCTGATGTTCAATCGGCAGGGACGACTGTTTGCCTGTTGCGCCTCACCGCTCGGTGGTGCCAGGGCCCTGGTTGAAATTACTCCTGACGGAAAAGTGAAGGTCGTGGTCGACAAGTTCGAGGGAAAGCGATTTAACTCGCCCAACGATATCGTCATCGATCCGCAGGGCAGGATCTATTTCAGTGACCCAAAATACGTCGGGCCGGAAAAGCTGGAACTGGATCATATGAGCGTCTATCGCTATGATCCGAATGGTTCGCTGCACCGCATGATTACCAATGTCGACAAGCCCAACGGGGTCATCCTGGCACCCAACGGCCGTCGACTCTACGTGGCTGAAACGGACAATGGAACCGACCAGGCGGAGACGGTGACCGATGCCAAGCGGGGACGGATGACGCTCAATGCCCTGCGTGTAAAAAACGATGGCACGCTGGCCCGCAAGAAAGTGCTGGTTGATTTTGGAGATCAACTGGGAATCGATGGAATGACGGTCGACAAGCAGGGGCATATCTTTGCCGCAGTCCGTTCCGAGGAACGCTTTGGGATCAGGATTTATGATCCCGAGGGCAAAGAGTTGGGCTATATCCAGACACCCGAGTTACCCACCAACTGCTGCTTTGGCAAGGGGAAAGGAAGCCAAACCCTTTACATCACTGCGGGCGGAGGACTTTACCGTATCGGCTTGAAAGCGACCGGGTTTCATCCGGCCACGGCCAAGCCACGAGCGAAAAAGGAAAAATCCCCGTAGCCCGGCTATCTGGAAAGAAGAAGAGATGAGTGAACTGGTAACCATCGACGAGAAAACGTACCCCCTGTTGCAAACTGCGACCACTGCCACGATCGCCACCGTGCTGGCCAAACGTGGACTTTGGAATCAGTTTGTCACCGGTGCCATGCCACTCTCTCCCGGCATGTCGATGGTCGGACAGGCTTTTACCTTGCGATACATTCCGGCCCGCGCCGACGTGGACCACAATCTTGTCTTTGACAACAGTAAAGATCCCCAGCGGCTGGCAATTGAACAGGTGGGGCCGGGAGATGTGCTGGTGATTGATGCCCGTGGCAATGAAAATGCCGGCACGATGGGAAATATCCTGGCCACCCGAATGGTGGCACGGGGCGCGGTCGGCATTGTTACCGACGGTTGCTTTCGCGATTCGCCAGCCATTGCCCAGATGGATATCGCGGCCTACGCCCGTTCGGCCCATGCAGCAACCAATAAGACGGTCCATCATCCGGCCGACATTCAGCTTCCCATTGGTTGCGGCGGCGTGGCGATTTATCCCGGCGATATCATGGTCGGAGATGCAGAAGGGGTGGTGGCAGTTCCCCGAGCGATGGCCGATGAGGTAGCCAGTGAAGCGGCCAGCCAGGAACACCGAGAGGACTTTATCCTGGAGAGAATCGCCCAGGGGGCGCCGCTGCTGGGTACCTACCCGGCGGATGAACAGACACTTGCCGAATACGAAGAGCACTGCAAGACATCTCCTCCCCCTGATGGCTCGACGTAAAAAAAGCCGGCCGGGAGAAATGAATCCCCCCAGCCGGCAGTGATCACCGATGAAATACGCTGCGTTAGATCATTCCATCGGCGCAACTTCCGGTGCCTTGGCTGGCAAGAGCAGCACGGAAATCGAGTGAACGACTTGCCCGTCGGCAGTCAACATGACCAGGCGGGCTTCCTTCGGCTTGTCCAGACCGATCATCGGCAACGTACAAGTTGTCGATTCGGTGGTCCAGCTTCGCACGGTCGTGGGCAGTGCAATGCCGTTGATGTCCAGGATCACCTGGCCGGTCTTGTCGCCCAGCGAGGTCTTGCTGCTTAGTGAGATCGTCGATGCGACATAAACCTCAGGGAGGTTGGCCACTTCGCGAATTTCTACGTTCTCTGCGACCACAGGGGCTGCCCGCTCGACGAGCACTGGTTGATCCACGATCACAACGTCACGGGGACCATTGTCGTAGTAGCGGCCACCACCTCGGATGAAAATCCCGTTCGGGCCGTAGGCAAATCCCCAGCGAGGAAAGTCGATTCCAAAACCAGCTCCGTGGTGATTGCAGGGGCCATGGCAGTGGTGCGGGCAATTTGCGTTGCCCTCGTTGCCGCCATTATCTTCCGGGGCTTCGTCGTCGCCGCCAGCATCCTCGCCCTGCTCAGCTTCGGGCTCACCCTGACGATCACGTTCGCGGCGCTCGTCGCGGTCACGTCGCTCTTCGCGGGCATCACGGACGGCTCGCGGCCCGCGATCGGCAGCTTCCTTTTCGCCGCTCAGGTCGATCGGGAAGTCGATGTACTTTTTTCCGGGCGGAGTAATCGTCTTGCCGGACAATGGTTTCAGGATCGGCAACGGATACGGCTTTATGATGGGCCGGGAAAGCGGCTTCGGAAACGGTTTCACAATGGGATAAGGCTTCAAGGGAGAAACCTTCCGTCCGGGAAGCGTTGACGGCGTGTAAGGTCGCACAGGCGTCTTGCGGTCCAATCGCGGTGGCACCTTGGTAACTGCTTTGCCCGGGTTGTAGCGGATTGGCTGGGAGCCAACACGACTGGGAAAGGACTTCTTGGTTGAAGTCTTACTCGGACGGGACTTGCTAGACGCAGCCTTGATCGGACGGGTCTTGCTAGCCGCGGTCTTCGCGGACTTGAAGCTTGAGCCACCAAAGGAAAAGCTCTTTTGAGCCATTGCCATA
This sequence comes from Pirellulaceae bacterium, assembly GCA_046583015.1. Taxonomy (GTDB): domain Bacteria; phylum Planctomycetota; class Planctomycetia; order Pirellulales; family Pirellulaceae; genus JAZADA01. Next base: position 4,498 of record JAYGDG010000324.1, read on the forward strand.
TTCAGTGGGCAGACGAATGCCATCACCAGTGCCAGGTTGACGATACGTTTGATCGCGGTCTTCATAATTTGCTCCTTCAGGGAATAAACAAACAGGGTTTTCTAACCTCACTAATCTGCTAAGCGGAAA
>JAYGDG010000453.1:0-4281 GCA_046583015.1 Pirellulaceae bacterium
AACCAACTGTTGCAAGACCAGGCGCGTTTGCAGGAGGTTGGAGAATTGGTGGAATGGGCTCGTGGTGCCGAGCAGGCAGGCAAGCTGGGTGTGGCACGCATCTATTACCAGCAAGCGGCCAACCGCAGTACAGGAGAATTAAAAGCACTCTTGCTGGAACGAGAACAGGAGTTGAAGCAGCGCAAGGCAGCACTCCAGCAGCCGGCGGCTTTACCGGTTGATTCCGTCGGCCCCAATCCCTAACAGCGGGGGCTTTCTGATGCTCGCATCTGTTTCTTGGAAGAGGTTGCCATGTTAGGGAGAAAGCAGCTGCTGGGAATCCTGGCCGCGACCGGGATCTTGTTTCTCTGGGGTATGGCGACGCACCTTGGGCTTCATGGAGCGATTGATGCGATCCCGGTCTTGAAGACTGCCCAGGAAGAGCAAGTGATTGCAGCCGTCCAGAAACCGGACGTGGCGTGAGCAGATGGAGTTTACATGGGCAGCCGTGGCCTTTTTCTGGTCGTCAATACGCTCGCTGATGGGACCGACGTCTTCAGCGGGTTGTCGTTTCCCCAAGTGCTGATCGTACAACTGTTCATCTGCGGCATGGTGGCACTGCTGCTTTCGTTGATCGTGGGACAGCTTTCGGGAAAGTCAGTTATACAGCGGGCAGCGCTGCTGGGGCTGATGGGACTGGCTGCCGGTCTTTGTGTCTGCCTGCCCCAGTGGACTTTCTATGGATTTGGCCTGAAGCTGACGATTGTGAACGTCCTGGACATAGCGGGTGGCTGGTTTCTCGCGGGACTGGTCCTGGCCCGGTTAGCGCAGAGCGATTCGACTGCAGCAGCAGAAACGTCCCTGTCAGCGACTGACTAGTTGGCTTCCTGGCTGGCTGAGGGTGTTAGTGCGTAACGTCGTGGTCCGTAGAGGCGGTCTCGATAAAGTGCCAGGCCATGTGCCGCGTGATAGAGTTTGCCACATTCCAGGTCGACGGATTTAGTCAGTTCAAAGATCTTCGTGAGGCGCGCGACGGCACGTTTGACCCAGGGTTCACTGAGTTGCTCGTCCGACATGGCCAGGACCAGGAATTCCAGTACATGCCCGGTGGTTCCGAGGTTCTCGGCCAGGTCAAGGGAAGACCGTCGGCTGGACAAGAAGGCGGTGGAGAATGAGCCATCAGGGTTCTGGGTGTCTTGGGCCATTTGGATGGCCTGTTGGATGCGGTCATCAGCCAGTTTCCAGGCGCCTGTTAGCTTACCTTCTTGATCGAGGTGTCGGTTGACGGCCATCGCCATGCCGATCAAACGATGGGTGCCACCACAGGCGCTGTCGAACAAATCCTGTTCGGTTTCACTGCGGATCAACCGTTCGACCGACCATGTTTGGTTGTCACTGGCTGTCCACTTCTCATCGGTCGGCAAATAAGTAGTTAGTCCGATGAGTGTCCAGCTGTACTCTTGCTGCAGGTTTCTTGGCAAGTCCCATTGCACCTGTCGAACCAGGTCTGCGATCGTGTACTGGTTGCCGTCCACCACGATGGTTTGAGTTGGTGGCAGTCCAGCCTGAGCGAGCACAGCCAGCCATTGATCGGCATGCCCCTGGCCAGCTTTACTCCCCTCGTCCATGATGACGCGCAGGCCGCGTTGATCGGAGAGGCCATGCGAGACCGGTTCGAGATTCCAACCGCGCATGGATCGCCCGGCGAGCAGGTGGTCAATAGCCGATACCGGTTGCCCCTGGTCATAGACCAGGAAGTCTCGCTGGTAGACGAGGGCTCCGTGGAGAATTTGCCAGGCTGCATGTTGTTCAAGCGTAAGACGACGTTGTTGGAAGGTAAAGTCGAGGATGTCATCTAATTGCTTTTGCAGGACCTCTTTTGGCGGCATTGCTGTTGTTTTGGAAGCCGTCGGTTGTTGCTGACAACCGACAGCGCTCATCATCAGCAGGCCAGCGACTGTGAACAACCGGTAACCTGGTAAACGAGTCATGGTTTACGGACCTGTAAGTGCCAGGTTTCTCTTGATGAAAGGAAGAACCGTCACATCGCTTCTCCAATTTGATGATTGGCACGGTTGTGAGCGACGACTGTCCTGTCGAGTATAACCGGCCCGGCGGGGACCACCGATAGATTTCTTTTGCAGCGGGGACGGAGTTGAGTGCGGGATCGAGGCCAGCGGCTGAAAACGAGAGGTCGTTACCAGGGTGTCTGGCTCCAGCAGGCAACTGGTTTCGCGGATTGTGAGCTATCTGAGTCGTTCGTAGCAGCAGTTAGTCATAATGTTCTCAACGAACGGTTAGCATTGGAGGTGGCAGAATAGGTCGAAAGGGAGTAGCATGTTGGCAGTGATGGAACGTTGATTTCTAGAGAGATTGTTCGTTCCTGCCGACCGTTAATTGGTGTTACAAGGGATTTTGAATCAATGGTACAAGGCATCAAGAAAACTCGGTTGTGGTTGTTGTTATCTTGTTTCACGGCCGGGTTGCTGGTCGGTGCGGGTATGCTGGTCGGTTCCTGGTTGACCGGGTTGCGAACGGCGGAACCGGAGTTCTCGCTTCCGGTACCATTGCATGCCACCGCGACCGATCGATCGACCAGTTTTTCGATGGCAACTGGACCGGTAGCCGATGGTGTGGAGGGAGTTTTTTTCCTCGATTTCCTGACGGGCGAACTGCAGTGCTGGGTGATCTATTCGCGGACCGGTGATTTTGGAGCCAAGTTTGCAGTCAATGTTTTGAATGACCTGGGGATTCAGCAGGGCAAGAAGCCAAGTTTCCTGATGGTTACCGGTGCAGCTTCGATGCCTCGTGGAACGGGTGCTCAGCGGCCAGGGAACTGTGTCGTTTATGTGGCTGATGCCAATAGTGGGAACGTAGCGGCATATTACATCCCCTGGAACCGTGGATTGGAAACAACCGGGCGTCCACAAGCTGGTCCCTTGGTGTTGCTTCGCAAGGGCCAAGTTCGCAACTTGCAGATTCGTGAATAAGTGGTGGCTTAAAGGACTGGCCAGCTGGTACCACTAAGTTGAGATAAGGGAAGGGATGCCATGAAAATCGTGCTCAACGGAGAATCTCACGAACTGGCGGAAGCGATCACGATTGCCGAATTGCTAACTCAGCTGGGTGTTCAGACGCGGCATGTAGCCGTGGAAGTGAATCTGGAAATCTTACCGCAGCCAGAGCATCCCTCTTATGTTTTGCAGGAGGGAGATCAACTGGAAGTGGTGACTTTAGTGGGAGGTGGATAACTCTCCGATGACTGTTGAAACCCAATTAGCCGGTCAGCAATTGGAAGAGCCCCGACAAGACTCCTTGCGACTCGGCACGCATACCCTGCAGAGTCGCTTGATCGTGGGAACCGGCAAGTATGAAACGGCCCTGGAAATGCGGCAGGCACTGGAGTTAAGTGGAGCTGACTGTATTACCGTGGCTGTTCGTCGAGAACGGTTGCACGACAGTGACGGCAACAACTTGCTCGACTTCATTGATCCCGATCGTTATACCTTGTTACCTAATACCGCTGGCTGCTATACCGCGGGAGAAGCGGTACGCGTTGCTCGCATGGGACGGGAAATATTGCGATCACTGGGGAACCCGGGTGCTGACTGGGTCAAGCTGGAAGTTCTGGGAGATTCCAAAACACTGTTGCCTGATCCCATTGCTACGCTGGAAGCAACCGAGCGCCTGGTAGAGGATGGTTTCCAGGTACTCTGTTATACGAGCGATGATCCTGTAGTGGCCCGTCGGCTAAAACAGGCCGGTGCCACCAGTGTCATGCCTGCTGGCAGTCCGATTGGATCTGGACAGGGAATCTTGAATGCTAACAACTTGCGCATTTGCCTGGAGGTTTTAAAGGAAGGCGATCCCGATTATCCGGTGATCGTGGATGCGGGAGTAGGTACGGCCAGTGACGTGGCGGCTGCTATGGAACTGGGTGTGGATGGTGTTTTGCTAAACACGGCCATTGCGCATGCTCGTGACCCTTTGCTGATGGCTCGTGCCATGCGAGCCGGAGTTCAAGCGGGTCGGATGGCTTACCTGGCAGGTCGTATTCCTAAACGATTGTACGCGACGGCCAGCAGCCCAGAAGAAGGACTGGTCACTTCGCGCCCTTACCGTGGCAAGTGAACTTCGGCAGGTCAGGCGGCCAGCAGTGTCGCTGTCTCCGCAGGGCGGCTAGCTGGCTTGCAGCAGTTTACTCATCGTGGTCCAGATGGTCTGGTAGCTTGCCGTCAGTGAGCCAAAGAAGAGGCCATACCAGACCAGGTAGCCGATGAGCGTACCACCGATCGCTTGACC
>JAYGDG010000522.1:0-21615 GCA_046583015.1 Pirellulaceae bacterium
GCAGGGCGGCAGCGGCACACGCTTGGGGGAACGCGGTGGAAAACACGTAGGAGCGAGCACGATTACTTAGCCACTTTACCAGTTGTTCGCTACCAGCCACAAACCCACCCGCAGAACCAATCGCTTTACTCAATGTTCCCACCCGTACATGAACCCCTTCTTCCACCTCCAGCAACTCACAAGCTCCTCTGCCTGTGTTGCCAAGCACCCCGGTGGCATGTGCTTCATCCGCCATCAGCATTGCATCGTATTCTTTCGCAAGCGTTGCCAGGTCAGCCAGCGGTGCCAGGTTGCCATCCATGCTGAACAACGAATCCGTAACGATCAGACGACGTCGATAGTGATGGGCCGTCGCCAGCAGATTCTTCAGGGCAGTAACATCTGTATGCGGTACAACTTCGATTTGCGCCCCGGAAAGACGGCAACCATCGATAATACTGGCGTGGTTCTTGGCGTCACTGAAAATCACATCCCCTGGTCCAACCAGTGCGGTGATGGTGCCGACGTTGGCTGCATAACCGGAGGAAAATAAGAGTGCGGCAGAAGTTTGTTCAAACTGGGCCAGGGCTGCTTCCAGTTCCGCATGTAAATCTCCGTGGCCAACAATCAGTGGGCTGGCCCCGCTTCCCCAGCCAACGGGCTGGAGCGATCCACGAACATTTTCCAGCAGATCCTCGGCTGCCAGGCCGAGATAATCATTGGACGCAAAGTTGACCAACGATTCCCCGTTGAGCGTAATGGCCGCTGGCGTTTGTGGGCCTGACCGAATCTGTCGGTGACGAACCAAAGGACGGTCGTCCAGATCCTGCAGGGAATCGTCAATCCAACGTAAAGGGTCCACGCTTTATCGCCTCTTAGTCCGAGTTATTTCGTCTGGGAAAACTGCACGATTGCTTCGAATTCCGATTTGCGTACGGGTTGCACGGAGAGTCGCGAACCCTTACGAAGCAATTCCATTTTTGCCAGCTGGCGAATACCCCTTAGCGTTTCCAAGGAAATCGGTTCGGCAAACACCTCCACCAGCTTGATATCAACCATGAACCAGCGAGGGTTTTCGGCACTTGACTTAGGATCATAGTGCTTGTCGTTGGGGTCCCAGCAAGTGTGGTCGGGGTAGCTTTCCCGGACAACACGGGCAACTCCCGCCACGGCCGGCGGATTGGCATTAGAGTGATAAAAAAGAACCAGGTCACCTTTTTTCATCTGGTCTCGCATGAAATTCCTGGCCTGGTAGTTGCGAACACCATCCCAGTGCGTGGTCTTGGTGTTTTCAGCGGCCAGGTCCTGGATCGAGTACGCATGGGGTTCTGATTTCATTAACCAGTACTTGGCAGAACTTGTTGCTTTTTTGGCAGCCATATTAAAACGAATCCTATGTTAGCCAACAGCGCCGATCGGGGCTAACCAATCACCCGTTTTCGCGCAGTCTTGCAGGCAGGTCGATTGTAAATGACACGGGGAATGAAGAAAACCAATCGAGCAGACAAATCCCTCGTCACTTTCAGGCAGAAAGATGGTGGGATGTTACCTGCCCGCTTTCCAAGCAGTATGATTCGACTTACTTGGGTCGGCGGGCGACTCGGGATTTTGGTTGGGCCCCCAGGTACGCGAACAGGTCGGTGATTTCCTGAAGCGTGAGGGTGTCGAGCAGTTTTGCCGGCATCGCCGATTGCTTACTCGATTTCAAGGCCTCAACTTGACCGTGTGGCACCGCAACTTTCTTGCCATCGGATTGTAAGACAATCCATTCTTTCCCGGCTCCTGGCACGACCAGCCCGCTATAGCTGCGACCATCGGTGGTTACGATTTGCTTCGAGCGATACTGGTCGGAAATAACATGCGAGGGAAAAACAATGGCCTCGAGAATTTCTTTCCTGGTAAATCGCTTTCGCACGTTACTCAGATCTGGCCCGATCACCTCTCCGCTGCCACCGAATTGATGGCATTTGACACATTGGGATTTTTCATAGACGAGGGCACCTCGTTCGGGATCGCCATGGGCGCCTTCACCAGTGGTCAGGTAATCAGCCAGGTTGCTGAACGTCCATTTGCTTTCTGGAGGTGGTTCCGGCAGTTTTGCGGCCAGTTCTTTAGGAAACTTCTCCTGGAACCATGTTTGCCAGTATTCAAGTTGACCAGTTACCCTATCGGAATTGTCAGCCGGCGTTTTTTGGGCTGTCCAATGTTCCAACAATTGTACGGCCACTATCGCATCAGCTTCAGGTAACTGCAGACCACTAAGGATGACTTGACGATAGTAGTTGCCATGGAGCGGGCGGCGAGCTACGGTCTTAAGCTTACTGAGCACTTCCTTAGCAACTTCACCCTCCAACACAGGCAGACTGTGCAGTAGATAGGACCAGTTTTCACCGGACGGTTGCTGCGCTAAGCCAAGGGCAATCGGCTGGCGCAATTCTGGCTCACGTTTCCAGATTTCATGCAGGTATTTCGTCGATTCCTCGTCCCCGCTGCGCGACAGGACAGCAATAATGCCAACTTTCAGTCGCGTGATCGTATCGCCACTGCGCTCGGCAATGGCCTGGTCAATTTCTTTGAGGTAACCGAGCAATTCCGCATCCAACTCATGGGGAACCTGGAATAGTGCGCCGAGAGCTGCATTTGGCCAGTCTGCTGCCTTGGAAAGCACCAGGCGACTTTCTTCCACTGTCATGGATCGACAAAAATCGCGCGTGGCATGCATCACGTAAAGCGGAACTGCGCTGCCCTTGGTGTTTTGTTGCGTCTTCTCCATGAATTGTAGCAACGCCAGTCGCCGCTCACCCGTCCAGCCAGACTGTAAGAACCGGAGATGGAGTGCCAAGTGCAACCGGTCTTGCATCGGCAAGTCAGAATCCAGGTAGTCAAAGTAACGGTCCATAATAGAGGAGGCTTGCAAATAGGTCAGCAGTCGAATCAACTCGCGATTCATCACTGGATCACTCGCCGGAAATTCTTCGATCAGTTGATTGCGAAGGGGAATCATTTCTTCCGGCTGAATCGCCCCTCGGATCATCGCAACTTGCATCACGCGCAACATATCGATGAAATCGCGGTCGCTGACAAACCCTGCCATAATCTTACTAAACCGATCGAGTACGGCAGCTGCATTTTGACGACTGGGATGAGCAATGATCAGCGCCAGTGAACCTCTCACCAGCAGACTGTGGTTATCCGTAGCCAGTACCTGGTCTTTCCACTCGTGGGGTGGCAGGCGTTCCAACAGGCGACGGGCAGCCCACGCTTCGGCTCGGTCGGCAGATGCCAACAGGGGGATTAGAGACTGATAATCAGTTCCCTGGCTCCCTCGCATTAACGCCTCACAAGCACGACGCCGAACATAAGCGTCATTGTCTTTCAAGAGACGAACCAGCGCCGCTTGCGTGTCCGGGCTGGGATAGATGCCCATCAGGTAAGCTGCTTTCGCTCTTACTTCCTCATTCTTCACTTTCGCCAGTTCAACCAGCAATTCCTTGGTCGGCAAAGGACCAAACCATTGCATCAGGTCGAGTGCTCGGGTTCGATATCGCGCCGGGTTCGCTGTGCTACGAGCCACGCTAACCAGCAGTGGTCCCCAGCGATCTCCCAATTTAGTCTGAATTTGAGCTACGTTTTGACGGCCCCATGCACTGTGCAGTTGAGGTTGCCGAATTGCCGCACTAATTCCCTCCCCCAGCTCGAACACTGCCTGGTCAACTTCACCTTTCCAGTGGACCCGGTAGAGGCCTCCACTGGTCTTTCGGCCACCCGTGATGAAGTAAAGATCTCCATCGGGGGCAACTTCCAGATCGGTGATATTCAGAGGTGACCCTTCCAGGAAAACTTCGCTGTTGGCCGTGTAGCTGGAACCGCTTCGCTTCGTATGCACGGCCAGGATACGACCTTCCGACCAGTCAGCCAGGAATATTGATCCCTGGTAACGGGCCGGAAAAGCAACGTGATTGTAAACCACCGCGCCCGTGGGAGAACCACGTCCGGTATCAAGTAGCGCCGGCAGGTTGTCGACAAAATACTCGGGCCATTTCGACCAGCCGCTGCGCCAGCCAAATTCGGCTCCATCGGTCACATGGTAGAGTTGCGTAGGACGGTACCACGTTGAGCCTCGATCTGATTCCATATCCGAATCATGAACAAATAAATCGCCCCGTTCCGTGAAGGCAAGATCGTACGCATTTCGCAATCCGCCACAAACTCTCTGCAACTGTTTGCCTTCGACAGTCACGCGCAGGATAACACCTCCCGGTGCCTTCACTCCCACTGCATGGCCACCTGGATCCTCGTATCGAGGCTGAATCAAATCCCCTTCGTACGGATGCTGATGGGGACTCGACGCTTCATAATCACGCTTCGGCTCAATATGATTTCCCAGTACCAGGTACAACATTCCATCGGGACCCAGCGTGATTCCATGCACACCATGTTCAATCACTTCGCCCTTAAATTTCAACAAGGTGCGGACTCGTTCCAGCACCCCATCATGATCCTCGTCAGACAAACGATATAACGCATAACCTTCCGGACCCATGCCGGTAACAAACACCTCGCCATTGAGAGCCAGGATACCCTGGCAGTTTTTCACCTGGTCACAGTACGTACGCACCTTGTCCAAATGAAAATCACCGTTGCTATCATATGCCAGCAAGAGAGGTCCACTTTCCTGGGACAAAATGGCATGACCAAACTCATTAAATGTCATAGCAATCAAAGAGCCGGTCTGGTCATCATCGATTAAACGACGAACTTCAAAGTTCGCGCCGATTCGAAATCGTTCGGCCCGATCCCGCTGGGCAGTGGCAACTCCCTCTTTAATGTCCCAGGGTGCCGTGTCACCCAGTTTGCCGAACGACTGAGCAGTCTTCCAGCGACGATCCGTGTAAATATTCGTATTCCAAAGGGGTAGAACGGTTAAGCTTGTCAGCCAAGTATCATCCGTTGAATGAGAAGTCCAGCCACCGCCTCGCTCCTTGACCATCACCCGGGCCGCTAGGGCAGCCGTCGAACCGTTTTGGTTGGCCACCGAAACAGCGATCGTATTACGACCAGTCTTGACGTGGCTACTGACATCAAAAGTAGATAATCGCTTGCTGTTATTTCCCTCTCCAATGCGACGACCATTAACAAATAACTCGAACTCGTCGTCTGCAACCACTTCAATACGACAAGTCTCTGGATTCGCAGTTACAAATGATTTCCGGAAATGACAACTCGTTTCAGGAACCGCTTCCTTTTGATGGCCCGACCACCAAATCCATTCCGCTTCCTGCCCAAAAGCTTGAAATGGTAACCCAAGTATCACGGCAACACATGACCATGCTAAGCAAGTGACCATTCCTTTGAATTGGCGTTGCACAAAACGATCTTTTCTCATCGTCATAACCTCGCGGGCTAAATGCTAAAGAAAGCTCTCTGACAAAATGCGTGGCAAAAAAACAACACGCTCGGCTGCGAGCCAACCCTGGTTTGACAAACCGCGCTCGACTCACTGGCCATGATCAGCGCGTCAATTAAGCAAGACCGATGGCCTGAAGCTGGTTGCCAAAAGGGCCTTGGAGACCCCGAAACCGAGGCGAGAGAGTACCAACAAAAGCAATCGGAAGGCAACAGCGAATTGAAGCCATAACCCAGTGCTTAGGAAAGCATGCTAGCTAAGAAAACTGGCGCGTAATCATTGCTCATGGAGAATGCTCGAGGCCATGCGAGTAGCGATTCCAGGAAAGTGTCGTTGAAGTTGCCAGCTTACAGAGATGCTAGCGATTGGACAGATTTTGGCCACTTTCCCCAATGACGGCATCATTGCGACGTCTACCCGGTTCTACACGGCCACGATCGCTATAGAAAATACTATCTTTACGTGGGGAAACCTGGGAATCGGTCATGTATTGAACATGGCCATCTTCAAAGAGAACGTTGAGTCCATTACCTCCGTGGTTGGTACTACGGCGGCCTAACCGTGTTGGGCTGGGACCATCTGCCATGATGGGATAGAAGGCGCGCCAAAGATTTCGTGGTGGGAAATAGCGACCATTGGACCAATAACCGAGATTATATCCGTAGGTTCCTCCCATCTGCTGTTGGATCTCCGTTAATTTGCGGCCAGCAGCTTCAGCCACGAGTTCGGATGCAGGTGGTTTCCAGCCAGTCCATTTATCTTCGTCCATGACGGTTGGGCATAAGAACAAACGAGGACGTTTCACGAACTGGTTGTTATAGAGAACCGGAGCATAGGCACCAGCTACGGACAATTTCGAATCTCCAGTTGCCTGAGGAAATAGTCCACCGTGTATTGAACTATAATCATGCAAGGCCATCCCAATCTGTTGCAGATTCTGCTGGCAACCGCGCAATTGAGCAGCATATCGGCTATTCATTATCAGTGGAAAGAAGAGCAAGGATGCCGTCATCAGGATAGCCCCGGCAACCACCACATCAAGGATCGTCCATTTGGATCCAGCCTGAGCAGATCCGGCCAGTTGCACACTGGGATTGCTGGCGCCTGTCGTCCAGTTGCTGCGTCGCTGCGCAGGAGAGCCGCTGCCTGCCTGTTGTTCAAGTGACTGCGCAACAAAATCAAGAGTACGGTCCTTAAGGTCCGCGGGAGGCTCGTAATGTCGACAAGCTTCCAAGGGCTGCAACGACGTCTGCAGCAACTCCAATTGCTGCTGCAGAAGCGGATCTTCCTGGAGTGCTTTGCGCACCTGCTCAGATTCCCTACTGTCGAGGCCACCTACGAGATAATCCAACAGCTTGTCACGCATAAACTCTCAAACCTGCTATTAAGGCACATGGGTGCGGTGCCATACTTCGTTTAGTTTCAAAATAGCCGCATGCAAGCGACTCTTTACCGTTCCCACAGGAACGGACAACACCTCGGCTGCTTCGCGATATTTCATCCCCTGGTAGTACACCAGGTTTACAACACTTCGCATCGGATCGGTCAACTTGTCAAGCGCCTCTTCAACCCATTGTGCCCGCTCCATCTGGGCAACGTTGTCAAACGGATTTGGATCCTGGCTAATCAACAAGTCCATTAGTTTTGCCGTATCATCTCCATCCTGTACTCGATGACCAGCATCAAGGCTGACGTTGCGATGCCGCTTATTACGACGCTGGGCATCAATCGCCTGGTGGGTAGCAATCGTATACACCCAAGGGCGAAAACGACGGCCTTCTTCAAATTGATCTCCCTTTAAATGCACCTGTAAGAACGTCGTTTGGAAAACATCCTCAGCCATTTCAGCATTACCCAAATATCTGCGCAAATAGCTGTATAGTTCGCGTTCATAACGCTGCATAAGCAGCGTAAAAAAATCGCGATCTCCGGTTTCCCGATAGGAAACTAAGAGCTCTTCATCGCTCATCTGCGCCGCTGAAACAGGGCGTTTTCCAGGTGTTCTATGCATAACACATTTCATTGTATACGAACTCCCTTCCAGAAAGTTCAAAAGAGCAGTCGCTCAGATTGGTTAACTACCAAGCCTGCCCCCCAGCAAAGAAGCCGGGAGAAGCGTGGAACGGCTTAAAAACCCCCAAAGCACAATGATTGACAGCTCTCTTTGACCCATTTACACTCACAGCTTCTTTGATCCGCAAAATCCGTGCCTACGGACCTCTCTGTGAGTAAAACGCGCTATCAATGGGCTGCTCCTGGCGACGTTAACGCCTTTTTTGGCTTGATGTTAGATAACGTTGCCAATCTCTTGTTAACTGTCAGCTTGCTAGCAGTTGTCTTTGAATTTCCTACAAGTTTTGCCATGCAACACATGGTTCCTGGGACTGCCATGGGAGTGCTTGTGGGAGATCTGCTCTTCTTCTGGATGGCCTTTCGACTGGCAAGACGGATCGATTCCAGCACTGTCACTGCGATGCCTCTGGGGCTTGATACGCCCAGTACTTTCGGCATGGTCTTTTTTGTCTTGGGGCCAGCCTTTGTCCACGCCAAGGAAACAATGTCCGTTGAGCAGGCGGCCATCTACACCTGGCACATTGGCATTTGTGCCATCTTTATCAGTGGTTTGTTCAAGTGTGTTTGTGCCTTTGGTTCCAACTGGATTCGCCGCGTGGTCCCCCGCGCTGGACTGCTCGGCTCACTGACCGCCATTGCCCTGGTCATCATTGCTTTCATGCCGCTGATGGAAATTGTCACTTACCCGGTCGCCGGCATGGCTGCCCTGGCAATCATCCTGACCAGTCTCATTGCCCATGTTCGTTTTCCACTGCGTATTCCGGGTGCGCTCGGTGCGCTGCTGGTCGGTGGTGCCATTTACTACCTGATGGCAGCGGCGGGATGGGTTCAACTTCCGGAGCGAGAAATCAATCCAGTCGACGCCTTGCTTCCTTACCAGTGGTTCAGTGTTTTTCGTTTTGAGTGGATCTCGGCGCTCGATGACTGCCTGATCTATTTGCCAGTCGTACTTCCGTTTGCACTGGGAACCGTGGTAGGTGGCATCGACTGTACCGAGAGCGCGGCAGCGGCGGGTGACGAATACGATGCGGGCAAGGTGATAGGGGTGGAAGCGATTGCTACGCTGGTTGCTGCTCTTTGTGGTGGCGTCATTCAAACGACCCCTTACATTGGCCATCCTGCTTACAAGGCCATGGGAGGTCGAGCTGCCTACTCGCTGGCAACCGCCCTGTTTATCGGCACTGCTGGCCTGCTCGGCTATTTCGGCTTTCTTTATGTCATCATCCCAAAGGCGGCTATTTTTCCAATCTTGGTCTTTATTGGCTTGGAAATTACAGCGCAGAGTTTTCTGGCCACACCCCGGAAACATTATGCGGCCATTGCGATCGCCTGCCTGCCCGCCATGGCTTACCTGGTACAGCTATTTACTGGTCAGATTTTAGGAGATCCAGCGGTTGATGCAGCAGCCCTTGGAGAGAAGCTGCAAGCAACCCTGTTAAACCTGCGGGTATTGTCTAACGGCTTTATCATCACCAGTTTAATCTGGGCATCGGCATTAGCGGCCATGATCGATCGACGACTTTCGCGCGCTGCACTCTACTTTCTGATAGCTGCAGTCTGTACGCTTTTTGGTGTTATCCATTCACCACTTGCCACTAACGCAACCTTCCTGATCAACCAGTTGGAAGCCACCAACCAGGAAATCGTCTGCCGTTACGTGGGTGGCTATGTCATGATGGCCTTGATTCTTGGCGGCTGGCAGCTGGTCGAACACCAGAACCCGTCGCCCCCGTACTTGGTCGAAGAACCGGTCGACACCGACCAGGGTTGAAAAAGGGACGTTACCTCGTGTCATTAAAACGTGTACTCGAGCCGGAAGTGATGGACAGCGTGGAAGAAGCACGCGATTACGACCAGATGGATCATGCGGCCGTCAATGACGTGTTTGTCAGCGATTTACTGGCCAGTGGCGAAATCGCCGGGGAGATCCTGGACCTTGGAACCGGAACCGCACAGATTCCAGTCACCTTGTGCCAGCGGCAGGAAGGTTGCCAGGTGATGGCTGTCGATCTGGCGGTCCACATGCTCGACCTGGCCCGCTACCAGCTGGAAGTGAATGGTCTTGTAGAAAGAATTATGCTCGATCATATTGATGCCAAATCGCTCCCCTATGATGCTGATCGTTTTGATGTCGTGATGTCCAACAGCATTGTTCATCACATCCCTGAGCCAGCAGGCGTGCTGGCTGAGGCAATCCGGGTCGTGCGCGAGGGGGGCCGACTGTTTTTCCGTGATTTATTGAGACCTGGGTCTGACGAGATCGTCCAGCAACTAGTCGATTCCTATGCAGGCGATGCCAACGATCACCAGCGACAGATGTTTGACGATTCGTTACGAGCCGCCTTAAGTTTAGATGAAATTCAAAACTTGATTGCAGAACTCGGGTACAATCCTGAGGAGGTTCAGGCAACGAGTGATCGACACTGGACCTGGAGCACCACCAAGAACTGACGCTGAAGGAAATCAAGGATGCGAGCCTACTTGCAGCTGTTGGAAACGATCTTGGAGACCGGTGTCGCCAAGGAAGATCGCACCGGAACGGGAACCCGTAGCATTTTCGGGCACCAGTTGCGGTTTGACCTGGCAGACGGTTTTCCACTGTTAACCACCAAGAAGCTTCATTTGAAGTCAATTGTTTACGAATTGCTCTGGTTTCTACGGGGTGACACTAACGTTGAATTCCTCAACGAGAATGGCGTCTCGATCTGGAATGAATGGGCCGACGAAGAGGGCAACTTGGGTCCCGTCTACGGACACCAGTGGCGCAGTTGGGGAGCCGCCGACGGAACCAGCATCGATCAAATCAGCCAGGTTCAGCAACAAATCCGCACCCAACCGGATTCCCGACGGATGATTGTTAGTGCCTGGAATGTGGGGCAACTGTCGGACATGGCCCTGCCCCCGTGTCATCTGTTGTGCCAGTTTTACGTGGCTGACGGTCATTTGTCCTGCCAAATGTATCAGCGCAGTGCCGATGTTTTCCTGGGCGTGCCCTTTAACATCGCCTCCTATGCGCTGCTTACTATGATGATGGCCCAAGCAACTGGGCTCAAACCAGGCCACTTTGTCCATACGCTCGGTGATGCTCACCTCTACCAAAATCACCTGGAGCAAGCCAACTTACAACTGACTCGCGAAACACGACCGTTGCCAACCATGAAGATCAATCCCGAAGTGCATTCTATTTTTGACTTTTGCTTCGATGATTTTCAGCTTGAGTCCTATGATGCTCATCCTCACATTCGCGCCCCGGTGGCAGTTTAGTTTTTCTTCTTCCACGGGCAACTGTCACCAGACTGGAAACTTTCCCGATGCTGTCCTTGATCGTTGCGATCTCAGATAACCAGGTCATCGGTCGAGAAGGCCAGTTGCCCTGGCACTTGTCAGCTGATTTGAAGCGATTTAAACGGCTGACCATGGGACATCACATTGTCATGGGTCGCAAGACCTACGATTCGATTGGTCGCCAACTACCGGGCCGCACGTCAATCGTCTTGACTCGGCAACCCGACTGGGCCGTGGAAGGTGTTGTTACGGCAACTGACTTCGAATCGGCCCTCACGCAGGCTGGTGACGACGAGGAAGTGTTCGTGATCGGCGGCAACCAGATTTATCAGCTGGCATTGCCCCTGGTAGACCGCTTGTACGTCACCCGCGTCCATGCGACGGTCCAGGGCGACACTTACTTCCCGGATATTACGACGGATCAGTGGCTACTGAAGCAAACCGATTCTTTTGCTGCGGATGAGAAGAACGACCATGACTACAGCTTCCTGGTCTACCAGCGAAACGACTCCTCAGGCTAAGCGGGTCTCCCCGGCAGCAGGGCTTAGGCCCGGTCAAAAGGAAAAGATAAAACCTGTTGAATCTGATCCACTCCCGCAGCTACCATCACAAGACGATCAAAACCCAGAGCCACGCCACAACAATCGGGTAAACCTGCTTCCATTGCTTCCAGAAGCTGGCTCTTGACCGGCAAGGGCCGTTTGCCGTCTCGCTGACGCTCCTGGTTGGCAAGTTCGCTCCGACGCTGCAACTCGGCCGGGTCGAGCAGCTCGTGATAGCCATTGGCCAGCTCGATGCCTTCTATGTAAAGTTCAAAACGTTCCGCCACCGGTGGCGGTCCTGGTCGTACTTGAGCGAGTGCCGCCTGACTGGCTGGATAATCGTACAAGATCGTAGGTCCATCGAACCCTAAATGTGGTTCTACAAAATCGGCTAACAGCAAGTTGAGCCAGCTATCTTTGTCCATACTGCGCCAATCGTCCGGTGCATTAATATCCAGGGCAGCAATGCGTTGCAACAATACCCGGTCCTTCACGGCGAACGGATCCAGGTCCAGGTACTGCTCAAATGCATCCCGGTAACTCAAGAGTCGTGGTTCCTCAGTGGCCAGCACGTGCTGGCACAATTGCGACAAAAACTCGATCGCCTGTTCCATGGTGTCTCCAGTCCGATACCATTCCACGATGGTAAATTCCGGATTGTGGCGAGCACCCAGTTCCTGGTCACGAAAGGCGCGGGTTACCTGGTACAATGCTGGCACGCCACTGGTGAGCAGTCGCTTCATGGCAAATTCCGGCGATGTTTGCAACCACAGCGACCGCCCATGGATGGTCACGGGAATCGGCTCGATATGTCGCTCTATCGTGGTATCGGCTGACGCCAATGGCGTTTCGACCTCCAGGAAATCGTGGGATTCGAAAAAAGCTCTCAAGCGACTGAGCAAACGGGCCCTCAGCCGCAGCATGTCCGGTGTCGCAACCGGGGAGTAATGCGTCGCTTCCTCGCTGCTACTTGCCGACAACGAACCCGGTTTACTTTCCAGCTCACCGGGACAAATCTGCCTGGTTGGGCTGCTCGCGGCAGATGTTGCTTCTCGTGCTGGAGGTGGAGCGTGCTGAAAACGGAAATCGACCTGGCCAAACTGGATCAGGTCGCCATCAGCCAGGGGGATCAGCGTTTGCACCGAGCAGTCATTGATGCGGGTACCATTACTGCTGCTGAGATCTTCCAGTTGAACCTGTTCACCGTCAATTCGAATCACTGCATGATGGCGACTGACCGAATCCAATGGCAAGACAATCTGGCAATCGGGGTGACGGCCGACGGTTGTCCATCCTTGCTGGAGTTCGAATACGCATCCTGCGTCTAACCCATTGATTGCCACTAGGTAGACCATGGAACAGACCAGTTACTATTTGACGCTGACACGTTCAACATAATTACCAGTACGGGTGTCTATCTTGATCACGTTGCCCATCTCGATGAAAGCCGGGCAAAGAAACTCGGCACCGGTTTCCACCTTGACGGGCTTGGTAACATTTGTGGCCGTATCTCCCTTGGCACCCGGTTCACAATATTCGACTTTCAATTCAACATGGTTCGGTGGTGTCATGGTGATGGGATTACCATTGTAGACAACCATCGAACAGGACAAGTTCTCTTTAAGATATTTCCAGTTGTCATCAACCTGTGCAGACGACAGTTCATACTGCTCGTAGGTCGAATTATCCATAAAAACAAAGGTATCCCCCTGCCGATAGAGGTACTGCGTCCCAATCTCCTGTACGTCAGCGGCTTCCAGGGATTCTCCCCCCTTATAAGTCCGGTCCAAAACCGTGTTACGGATCAGGTTCCGTAACTTGCATTTGTACATGGCATTTCCCTTGCCAGGTTTCACGAAGTTCATCTCAAACATGAGATACGGTTCGCCATCGATCTGTACTTTAAGACCTTTACGAAAGTCACTTGTCTTGTATGAAGCCACGGTTGTTCTTTCCTCTTGTTGTCCAGTTAGCACAGGCCACGTCCGGCTGAATCTGCTCTTTCTTTTCGGCGGACGCTTGACCTAGAATCGTTCTCCAGTCACCGCATGATGACACGTTTCGTTCGAATGTACCCCTTTGCCTTCTTCAAATAAACCCGTAATCCACTCAGCAATATGGTCACAACCACGGAAGATAAGCTGCGGAAGAAATCCCGGGCCTTGCAATCCTCGTCAAATTCCCGCCCGACAGTGGCAGCACGTTGGCAAACGGTCCTAAAAACAGCCATTCGCAATCCCCGCGAACTTTGCCAGAAACTACAGTTGGCCGAGTGCTGGTTTCCGGCTGCTGAGCGAGCAGCCACTCTTTTTCCACTTTTTGCCCCCTTGCCTTATGTCAATCGTATTGCTCCTGGTGACCCCTTTGACCCGCTGCTAAGACAAATCCTGCCGGTCGAAGAGGAGTTTGAGTCTGTTCCCGGATTTCATCCCGATCCGGTCGCCGAAGGCGATGCCCAGCTGGCGCCCGGGTTACTGAAAAAATACCAGGGACGCGCCCTGCTGGTCACCACCGGGGTCTGTGCCATCCACTGTCGATATTGTTTTCGACGGCACTATCCTTATGCGCAGCAGCCCCATTCACTCGATCAGTGGGCTCCTGCCCTGCAAGCCATTGCAGACGACACGAGCCTGGAGGAAATCATCCTTAGCGGAGGAGATCCGCTCACCCTGGTCGACTCTCAACTGGCAGAATTGACCCGGCGACTGGGTAAGATCAAGCATCTTCAGCGAATACGGATTCACACGCGTTTGCCGATTATGATTCCGCAGCGCGTGAATGATGAGCTCTTGAGTTGGCTCACGGCAACTCGCCTGACACCTGTCTTTGTTATTCACTGTAATCATCCTGCTGAAATTGATGAACAGGTAGCGGCCAGCCTCCAGCGGATCACGGCAGCGGGTATTCCGCTGCTTAACCAGGCCGTGCTACTGCGTGGGGTCAATGACAATGAAGAAACCATGGTTGCCTTGATGAAGAAGCTGGTCCAGCTGCGCGCAATGCCGTACTACCTTCATCAATTGGATCGTGTTCAGGGTGCGCATCATTTCGAGGTTCCCGTGGAACGCGGCCTGTCCCTGATGCGCCACTTGTCAGCCACGCTTCCCGGCTACGCGGTGCCTCGCTATGTTCAGGAACAACCCGGGAAACCGGGCAAAACTGTCTTGGCTGAGTCGACGTCTTTTCCCTCCCCTATCTAAGACAGTCCTTGGAAGACGGCGAACATCATGAAACGGATTCTTTGGACCACAGATATCCATCTGAATTTCGTGGACGAAGAGGACATCGTACGGTTCTTTGAACGGCTGCAGGCTGCCCGGGCGGATGCCCTGTTATTCAGTGGCGACATTGGCGAAGCCAACAACGTGATTCACTACTTGTCTCAGTTGGCCGCAGCGGTCAGTTCTCCAATCTACTTTGTGCTGGGCAATCATGACTTTTACCAGGGCTCCATTGTCGACGTCCGCAGTCAAGTCAAGAACTTCTGTGATGACCATGAGTCCTTGCACTACCTCACCGAGTCAGACTTCTTTCCACTGACCGAACAAGTGGGGCTGGTAGGTCATGACGGCTGGGCTGACGGGCGCAGCGGGGATTATGAAAGCTCGGAGGTCATGATGAATGACTACCAACTGATCAAAGAACTTGCTCCCTACAGCAAACTGGAGCGGTGGCCCGTCTTGCAAAGATTGGGAGACGAGGCGGCCGCCCATATAGAGCGTGTGCTGCCGCTGGCCTTGAACCAGTTCTCACACCTTTACCTGGTAACACATATTCCACCCCTGCGAGAGGCCTGCTGGTACAACGGCCAAATTTCCAATGACGAATGGGCACCTCACTTCACTTGCCAGGCCGTCGGTGAGACCATTCTCTCCATCATGCGGCAGCATCCCGATCAACAGCTAACGGTCCTATGCGGACATACGCATAGCTCCGGAAGCACCCAACCGCTGCCCAATGTCACGATTCTGACGGGCGCCGCTCAATATGGCAGTCCTGCCATTACCGAACTTTTCGAGATGTCGTAAGGGTACTAATCCTGCAACTGCTTCTTGACCGCGTCGATAATCAGTGCTTCCAGTTGCGGTGCCCAGTGGGCTGGCAATCCGTAGTAGACCATCGAGCTACCGCCCTCGTAGCCACCCTCTCGCAGCACACGACGCGAGGGAATATAAGCCATCACGTCATTGCTATAGCCGGCAACCCAAAGATTGGTATGCGTAGTAGACTTGGTGTCCAGTTCCTTGATTCGCAATGCATAATCAATAACAACTTCGCCGCCCAGGATCACAAAGTCCACGGTATCACCAATTTTCCACGTTGCAATCGGATAAGGATAATGTTGCTGCAGTGGCTGACCGGCCTCGATGTCTCTCAGCAACCAGCGGGCACGGGCCGCTTCATAGGAACTCTTGGATTTTAAGTTGGCCTTAATTTCAGCGGTGCTCGGTAACGTATCGAAGGGTAAGGGAACTTCCCGGTAATGGGTTGCCAGGGTCCCCTCTACGGGTCGCACGGTTCCGGCCAAAGTTTCTTCAACAGCAGCAGCAAGACGATTTCCATATGATGTCGCCAGCGCCACGGTGCGTCGAGGCAAGGGATTCTGATCGGCACCGCAGCCCGCGAAAAACATTGCTTCAACTCCCGGATGAGCTTTTTCCAGGGCGATTTGAGCAAACCCGGGATAATCTCCAGACCACTGGTAAAAGCTCAGCACCGTGGCATGGCAGGCATAGCCAAAGACAACAGTTTGCAATTCACCCTCTAGGTCTCTTACGGCCAGCACCGGTACATCGTGATCAAAGGGCCCTTTGAGCAAACCTTGCTGACGCAGTTGGGGAACATTCTTTTCGCTGTTCGTGCGCCGGTTGACCGCCACTTCACAATGACCACTTCCCCAGGTGAGCTGGCTAGGAGCCATCTGCTTGATCGCTTCTCCCACCACATCGACCACTTGCTTATGCAACTGGACGACGTACTGATCAATTTTCTTTTGTTCAGCAGCGGGAATTCGTTCGTAGTGCAAGGGCCCCAGGTTCTTTCCAACAACGGGACCCGTGTGTGTATGGGACGTACAAAGAGCAATCTGCCGTCGCTGAAATCCATATGCTTCATCGAGCGACTTGCTAATGGCAGCGGTCAACGTCCGATCAATCCCAACCAGGTCGAGCGTCACCAGTACGGCCCGGTTTCCCAGCGGATCCTGCAGGACCAGCGCCTTGGCCCACAAGTCGGTCAGCTTGCCTTCGGCGACATGATCCCGACTTCCATAACCCGACATCCAAATAAACTGTTGGGGAGTAATGACGACTTTCGCAGAACCAGCACGCCAAGGATCAGCTGCCTGGATCGACAATTGAGTTGTTCCCAACAGGATTAACATCAACAGAGCTGACACTCGTTGCTTGTGGTTGCTCATTACTTCTCCCATTTCCCGGTCATGGTTTCTTGGAAACACCCAAGTCACACTTTATTAGCTTTCAAATCCGCCAGTGGATAAAACGTATCTCGCCAGCGGATACCGCCTCGAACATATGTCAGAATCGTAGCACGCCAGAGAATGTAATTAAACAATAGCAGCACCAGGGGATACCAAAAGACACTTGAATAACGGGCGCCAATTTCCGTGGCCGCTCTCAAGAAGGTCATCACCAAGAGCAGCAAAATGGCTGCATAGATCCAGCGCGTTACCCCCGTGGTCAGGAAAACAGCAACCCAGGGACTAAACAAACCAGCCAGTACCAGGAAGGATCCCATGAGGACGAAGCTAAAGCGATAATCCAGTCCAGCCAGGACATTTTTCTCCAGTCCCACCATGAGTTCTTTGAGCGAAGCATACCAGGGGACCAGGATCTGACCCGACCCCACGACCAGTTCCTGGGAAAATCCGTGCTGTTTGATGATCTTGCCGAGTTTCACGTCATCGTCCGGCCGCATGGCAATAGCTTGATGCATGCCACATTGCCGGTAAGCTTCACTCCTGACCAAATTAAAGGCGCCGATACCCACATGGGCATCGCTGTTTGGATCCGAAACTTTCCAGACACGAAAGTACAAGGAAAACAAGGTCCCAAAGAGGGTCACGAAGGCTTCCAGCAACCGGCTGGGCATAGCAACCTCGGGCGTCATGGTCAGGTGATCCAGTTGGCGTTGTTGCACGTAGCCGATTGCCCGCCGTAAGACCATTGGCTGGATAATGACGTCAGCATCGGTGAACAACAGGTACTCTGCCTGGGAGCGTTGCGCTCCCAGTTGCAAGGCATGGTTCTTACCCAGCCATCCTGCTGGCAATTCTTCCAGGTGCACGACTTGCAACATCGCTTGCCGCTGGGCCAGGCGATCCAAGATCTGACCAGTCTCATCGGTGGAACGATCATTGACAACAATTAATTCCAGGCCGGGATAGTCGAGTTGAAACCAGGAGTCCAGTGCCGCTTCAATATCTCGTGCTTCATTGCGGGCAGCAACAACAATTGACAGCGATGGCAACTCATCTCCCGTGATCACAGGACAGTCACTCAACATCTGCAACTGCCGGCGGTTCACTGCCAGTCGCCAGACAAGCAGCAACACGGCTACCAGATGCGCCGTTGCAAGCCAGGGCAAGACAGTCATCCAGGTATTCATGCGTTGAGCTTTAGAAGGCGGCGAGCATTGTCACGGTAAATCTTCTGCTCAACATCTTTTGGCAACTGGAGTTTTTCTTCGAACAGTTCAAACTGAGGGACTGGTTGTTTGGGGGCCAGGAAATCTGTTCCAAACATAATGCGATCCTGCCGACGGATCAGGAATTTCTGACCAAATTCAAGATCTCGGGAAATTGAATTTGCCCCACTGCCCGCCGACAGGTCTCCGTAAATATTCGGATACTTGCCCATCAGCCGATCAATGGCACCCCCTGGAGCGACCTTTCCCTTGGGGTAGCCTGCCAACTCTTTTTGGGCCAAGTTGCCAGAGATGGAGGCCCACCATCCTGGGCCATGGCCAATGAAATTACATTTCGGGTTTTGCTGGAGAACTTTCTCCAGGCCCGGCAGGCCGGGTTTATCGGTATTACGCTGGTTATCCAAATGAAACAAAACGGGCAGACCCACTTCACCGCAGGCAGCAAAAACTGCCATGTTGCGCGGGTCATCAAAAGCGATTCCTGGCTTATGTTCCCCAAATCCCTTGGCACCCATATCGATATATTTCTTTAGCATTGCCACCAGGCCCTGGTGCCCTCCCTTGTAGGAGGTCCTGGGATCGATGGAACAAAATGGAATCAATCGATCACGATGATCGAGTGTTTGTGCCAACACGAAATCGGCGGTCAACGGATAGCTGGATGACTCTGGTGAAACCAGGGGCAAGACTATCGCCTGGGCAATGTCGTGTGCATCCATCCAGCGGAGTAGCTGTTCAGCACTCAAGGTCTCGGTACTGTTCCAGGTCTGCCCCAGGTGGGTATGCATATCAACGTAGCGACTGGCTTTCTTGGGAGCTGCCAGGCCAAGATTCGCCGCGGCAATCAGCGAACTGGTGGACAGTGCCACGCGACGATTGAACTGGCGGCGGTGAAGGGTGCTGAGTTTTCTTGAGGCTGGTTTCATGGGGGAGGCTCCTGGACATAATCCTCATCTGACAATTGAGTTCTATTCTGGTCATTGCCGGCCTGACTTTTCAAGCGGTCATTCAATTTCTCTGCGCAAAAACAAGTTGCTTGTATCCCTTACCCTTCGTGGTACGATGAAGAACATTGATTACGGGGGGTTTTACCCGCCAACAGAAATACGGCAATCCAGAGGAAGGATTCGAGCTTTGCCTGCTGAGTTTAACGCGATCCATCAGGAAGACTGCCTGGCAGGCTTATCTAAGGTGGAAACCGGCGTCGTGGATCTGGCCTTCGCCGATCCCCCTTTTAACATCGGCTACCAGTACGATGTCTACGAGGATCAGCGGGCCAGCGATGACTATCTCCACTGGTGTTCTCAGTGGATTGAACAGGTCGTTCGAGCACTTAAGGACGATGGCACGTTTTGGCTGGCCATTGGAGACGAGTATGCCGCCGAACTAAAAGTGTTAATGCAACAGGACCATCAATTGACTTGCCGCAGTTGGGTTATCTGGTACTACACGTTTGGCGTCAATTGCACCAATAAATTCAGCCGTTCCCACGCGCATCTGTTTCACATGGTTAAAGACCCCAAGCAATTCACGTTCAATTCAGACCTGGTTCGAGTCCCCTCTGCCCGACAACTTGTCTACGGAGACAAACGGGCCAACCCGAAAGGACGCCTGCCAGATGATACCTGGATTCTGCGCCCGCAAGACAGTCCCGAGAGTTTCACGGCGCAGGAAGACACCTGGTATTTCCCTCGCGTGGCCGGAACCTTTAAGGAGCGTGGTGGTTTTCATGGCTGCCAAATGCCTGAACAACTGCTGGGGCGAATTATTCGCGCCTGCAGCCAGCCCCAGGAATTAGTCCTGGATCCTTTTGCCGGTAGTGGTACAACCCTCGCCGTTGCCAAAAAACTGGATCGACGTTACCTGGGCTTTGAACTTTCTGAAAACTACGTGGCTTGTATCGAAGAACGGCTCGACAGCATCCAAGGTGGAGACCGCCTGGACGGAGCCGAGGAACCGCTGATCAGTGCCCCAAGTACGAAACAAGGACGACGTTTGAAATCGACTCGCGAGACCGAAGATTCCTGTCAGCAATCTTTACCAGGTTTAGAGTGATGAAATACGCTATTTGCAACGAGACCTTTCAAGACTGGCCCTTTGAAAAAGCTTTTCAATTTGCCCGTCAGTGTGGTTACCAGGCATTAGAAATCGCACCCTTCACGATCAACAAGGATGTGCGGCAGATTACTGCAGCCCAACGGGCAACCGTTCGTGAGCAGGCAGAGGAAGCCGGCTTGTCGATCCTGGGGCTCCATTGGCTGCTCGCTTTCACCGAAGGCTTTTACCTGACATCACCGGAAGCCGACGTACGACGGGCCACCACGGCCTACCTGGAAGATTTGGCCCGCTTTTGTCATGACCTGGGGGGTGACATCATGGTCCTGGGCTCGCCCCACCAGCGGAACGTATTACCCGGGGTGACCATGGGCGAGGCGATGGGCTATGCAGCCGACATTCTGAAACAATGTATGCCAACTTTTGCAGATCTTGGTATCCGCCTGGCCCTGGAACCACTGGGCCCCGAAGAAGGAGACTTTCTACTGACTGCTGATTTGGCTGTCGAGTTGATGGAAATGGTCGACGCTCCACCATGTCGTCTCCACCTGGATGTCAAAGCCATGTCTACCGAAGCACAGCCGATTGACGAAATCATTCGCCAGCACTCAGATCACCTGATTCACTTTCACGCCAACGATGCCAATCGGAGGGGACCGGGCATGGGAGAGATCGACTTTGTCCCCATTCTGCAGGCGTTGAAAGATGTCAACTACGATGGCTGGGTATGCGTCGAGGTTTTTGATTACGACCCGGGCGTGGAAGCGTTAGCAAAAGAGAGCATTGATTACTTGAAATCGTGCGTCTGACAAAACGGCTGCTTAACCGCCTGCCTTCAATTCCGCCAAATGCTGAGCGGTGCCGACCAGTCGATCCCAGTTGTCCCTGATGTAATCGGGTGGGCCACCGATTTGGGCCATCAACTGGGCAGCATTTTCAGTTGGCACCAGTTCAATCGCATCCCAGGGACAAATAACCAAGGCATGTGGATTGGTCTTCTTCTGAGGCAGCTGAATGCAAACATTACAGCCCGTGCAACGTTCCAGATCAATTTCACACCAGGACTGAACGCCCTTGACGCCAAGTGAGTGCTCAATCAATCGAATGCAATCGTCAACAGGACAGACCTCGAGACAAGACTCACAGCCCGTACAATTATCGGCGTTAATGATCGCCAGATTCTTGGGTACTTTTTTAGCCATTCGCTTGACTCTCTTTTGACTCGCTCCAAGGCACGCTTGCCGCATTGCACGGACAGGTGATTATAGTCTAGTCATCGACCAGGGGCCAACCGCTTCTTGCCCCTAGCTGGCAAGATTTGAGGAGTCCGAAACCCCCAGTCTTCGCTATTATTCTGGAATTGTTTCGCCTCGCACCAGGTCCTCGAATGACTGCCTGGCCCGAATCAGCCGGGCCACGCCATCCTGAATCAAAACCTCTGCTGCCAGTGGCTTAGAGTTGTAGTTGGATCCCATCACGGCACCATAGGCCCCCGCGCATTCAATCACCAGGTAATCTCCTGTCTGGGCTACTGGCAACGACCGCGGGCTGACAAATCCACCCTCTTCCTGAGTGAAAATATCTCCCGATTCACAGAGCGGACCACCG
>JAYGDG010000508.1:0-4115 GCA_046583015.1 Pirellulaceae bacterium
CATCTGGGTACTGCGTACCTGGGTCCCGTGCTGGACCAGCCGTTTGTTGCGACGGGCTGCTTCCACCAGCAAGCGTCCTTCCCGAATATTATGCGAACAGGGCTTCTCAACATAAACATGCTTTCCCGCATCGCAGGCCAGGATGGCAGCCGGGGTATGCCAGTGATCGGGGGTGGCGACAATCACCGCGTCAACTGCCGGATCGTCATAGATCTTGCGCATGTCATCGGTCAATTTCGGCCGCTGACCATTGAATCCCTGGGCCGCCGCCTGCAACCGGTGCTTGTTGGCATCGGCGACCCAGCCAATGCGAACATTCTCTTGTGAAGCAAACAGGCTGGCCACGTGCCGCCCACGACCACCATGGCCCACCAGGCCAACAACCACCTCGTTCACGGCGTTGGCTGCCCGGACCGCAGGGGCAGAAGCAACGGCGACGCTGCCTGCCAGGCCAGCCGATGTACTCTTGAGAAACTGGCGACGATTCGAATCAGACATGTGGTACCCCTTATTACCTGGTAGAACTGGTCGGCTGAAACATCGTGATTGAGATCCGCCTGGCATATGTTCTTGCATACCAACCTAATCACTGTCAAGCAAAACCCCGGCAGGTTCATTAATTTTGAAGTCGACTCTGACCAAGAACGTTGCGACATTTTGACAACCACAGTATCATAAAACACACCTTCACTAGCGCCGACTTGACGAGGTCGCTCTATGAAAACAAAATCATTACGACAACCTTCCCATCTTCTGACCCGGCGTGAAATGATCCGGGCAGGGTCACTCGGTTTAATGGGCCTTTCGATGGTCGACGTTGCCCACTGGCGAGGGCAGACGGCCATGGCTGCCAGTGACTTACCCCCGAAAAGAAGTGTCATTTATATCTTCTTGACGGGCGGACCATCGCAACATGATACGTTCGACATGAAGCCAAACGGCCCTTCTGAATACAAGGGTGAGTTCAATCCCATTGCAACCAGAACGCCGGGGCTACAGATTTGTGAACACTTACCGCGACTGGCCCAGCGCAGTCATCTGTGGGGACTGGTACGGTCACTGACCCACAAGGAGAGCGGCCACGATAAGGGCACCTACGTCATGCTTACGGGCAATACGGTCGTCCCTGCTTCCTTTCGATCCAGCCTGCCGCAATCGACCGATTTGCCCAGCATCGCTGCCATCGCCGGTTCCGCAACTCAGCCCTCGAACAAAATGCCAACGAGTGTCATTCTGCCAGAAAAAATCTACCACTCTAACACGGGCGTCTACCCGGGACAGTTCGCTGGACTGTTAGGATCACAACACGAACCGTGGCTGGTGGAATGTACCGACAAGCCGCATGCCTATCACGATTACTCGGGTGCCTTTCCCAAGTACTTGTTTAACCTGCATGACGGCGTCGCTTCGGACCGGGACAACTGGAAATTTGAAGTTCCACACTTGAAACTCCAGGAAGGCATTCGGGAAAATCGCTTCCACAGTCGTCTCGCATTACTCGATACCATCGACCTGCAACGAAAAAACCTGGAACATGTTGCCAACGTGGCTAACTATAACCGCATCCGGGAAAATGCGGTCTCCCTGATGGCAGACCCAAAAGTTCGCGAAGCATTCAATGTTCGCAAGGCAGATCCCAAGATCCTGGAGCGTTACGGAGACAATTCATTTGGCTGGTCGTTGCTAATGGCGCGGCGACTGGTCGAAGCAGGCGTCAACATGGTTCAAGTCAACCTTGGCAACTTCGGCAGCTGGGATTTACATGGCAACAACTTTCCGGTGTTGAAAAACTTCCTTTTCCCACCGACCGATCGAGCCGTTTCAGCCCTGTTGGATGATCTGCATGAAAGTGGCCTGTTGGAAAATACGCTGGTCGTGATGGCCGGGGAATTTGGACGGACCCCGCGCATTTTCAACGGTGCACCCAGCGTCTATAAACTGCCCGGACGCGACCACTGGGCTCCTTGCCAGTCAGTCCTGTTTGCCGGAGCGGGCGTCGAAGGTGGTTCGGTTATCGGCTCATCCGATCGCAACGGCGCGTACCCCGCCTCCGACCCACAAACCCCGGAGAACTTTGCCGCTACCATCTATCACACGCTAGGCATTCCCAGAGATGCAAACTGGTACGACCGTGCCAATCGACCGTACCATATCTACCAGGCCGACCCGATTCCCAATCTAGTCAGCTAACGGGAACCATCTTCGATCCGCAACTGGATGTTCCCTACCAGGCTGATGCCGAGGGATTTCCTTCACTGTTGATCGTGGACGCTGTCATTCCGGTCGTGACTCGATCACCGCCAAGATCTCCCGCTGTTGGTCGGTACCACGGTCCATGGCCGGGAAAGTCCCCTGCACCACGGCGCGTACGGAACCGACGTCCGGCGAATCAAGTCCATAGGTAAAAACCGCTTCAAATGTACCGGTCAGCATGTACTGCTGACGGCTGCGATCGATTTCTGACTCTCCCTCTCCAGACATCCGGAAATTTCCCCGCAGGATGGCATAGCGAGAATTCTTATCGGCACCGCCAGACTGCCATCTCAGTGAACCAGTGACCGACTGAACCTTCAACAAGGGTGGCACCCCTCGCTGAGCACTGGGGTAAACGTGTGACAGCCAATTCGAGATCACCGCTGCATCGATTTTCTCCCCTATCGCATCGTAAGAGAACTTCTTCCACTGGGCGGCGGACATTGGCTCAACTTCAACAATCGGATCCCGATCCAACTGCCCCTGCTGGTCGTGCGAGACAACAAAGAGGCGAACTCCGCTGGTCGTATCCGGCAGCGCTACTTTCTGGTTGACCTTGCGGGCCGGAATTTTCAACCCCCTAACAGAGTCCTGGATCTGCTGATTGAAATAATTGGCCAATCGATCACGTAACGAACCAGGTCCAACGGGAGTCGAACCTTGAAACGCATTAAAACTGTGTAACACGTCACCAGTTGCGTTAAGCACGAAACAGACGATGTTATTTTCGTTCTGTACCTGACGGGCAGCTTGGCGAAAAATACGATCCACGTCAGCAGGCATTTTGGAATCGTGCGTGCCGTTCCAATAAGTCACAATGAACGGGGCTAACGTCTCGACGACCGTCGAGTGTGAGAGAATTTTTTCTCTCACGTGAGCGGCGTTTGCTCAGCAGTGTCCCTGGAAAATATCTCCGTTACTATTACGGACAAGAATCAACAGGACAGGCCTCTCCTCCTTAGCCGCCCTGAGCTGAGCGGACTTGAGTGTCTTCTCCCAATCCAGGGTAAACAGCCTCAACTCACGATCCTGCGGACGAATCAATTCGAACTTGTCCAGCAGCAGTGCCACGTCACGACTGGGTTGTTCACCCATCACGGTCACGGTAAATGCCAACAGCAGTAAGCTGCCAATCATCGCTCTCTCTAATTTTAACATTTTACTCTCCCATCCGGACAACAACTGCCCCCTATGGTGGTAAGAACCTGATCTTAGTTTTAAACCAATCTTCTCGACGCAGGAAACGGAAAATCTCCGCAAAAATGTCGATTCTCAATAGCTCTCACACCTCCTCCCGCGTTCGTAATCTCTGCTACCATTATTTCTATGACTCAACCCATCGCTCTCGGCTCGATCTTTATCGAATGTAACCACTTCGGTGGGACGCCAGCCGACCTGGAGACGTTCCGACGCGGCCAACTCGACTATGACGCCGATATTCTCTGCTACCAGAGCGGCACGGTCGGCGGCATGCTCCAAACGCTCACAAAAAAGAACGCCGAGATCTATCCACTGCTCGTCGCCAGTGCTTGTCCCAGTCGTCACATCACACAAGCCTGTTACCAGCAGCTAAAAGATGAACTGCTCACCCGCTTGAACAAGGCATTGCCTGTTCAAGGTGTATTACTAGCCTTACACGGCGCTGCGGCAGCAGAAAACGTGGGAGACATCGAAGGTGACCTGCTGCAGTCGGTCCGATCACTGGTCGGCTCCGGCAGCCCCATCGTTGCCACGCTGGATCTGCACGCCCATGTGACCGGGAAAATGGTCCAGGCGGCCGACGCGCTGCTGGCCTGGGAAACCTATCCCCACGCCGATGCCTGGGAAACAGGTGTTCGCGGCGCCCAGGCAATGCTCGATAT
>JAYGDG010000559.1:0-1955 GCA_046583015.1 Pirellulaceae bacterium
AATTTCAGCCGCAAGAACTTGGGCAACTACGCGAAAGAGGCAGCAGCCTTCTTCCAGGCAGGGGAGACTCCCTTTTTCTTGAGCGTCAATTACCCGGATGCCCACCGACCCTTCATCGCACGGACCGGAAACTTACCTGCCAAACCACTGACTGGTCTCGATGTAAAACCACTCGCTTACTTCGGACTCGACACCCCCCAGCTGCGCAATGACACTGCAAACTACTACAACTGCATGAGTCGCCTCGATTCACTCATCGGCGACCTGCTCGTGACCCTGCAGCAATCGGGCAAAGCAAACAACACGCTGGTCATCTATCTCGGCGACCACGGCGCAGACTTATTGCGTGGCAAACGCACTTCTTACGAAGGGGGCGTACGCATCCCGTTAATCGTTCACTGGCCTGGAAAGACAAAACCTGGACATGTAGCTCGGGAACTCGTCTCCACCCTGGACCTAATGCCAACCCTGCTGGCCGTTACCGGCGCTGAGCAGGTGGAGAACCTCCCCGGCATGTCACTCTCCCCGCTACTGCAAGGAGAGGCTCCGACGTGGCGACGTTACTTGTTCACGGAATACCATACGCACTCAGCCCATAATTTTTATCCGCAACGTACCGTTCGCGACGCCAGGTACAAGCTGGTGCAAAATCTCCAACCCGGGCAAGTGAACCCCGGCTATGACTTTACGCTCAAGCGTTTTTTTGCCGAACTGCCCGAGGTTATCCAAACGGCACCAGCCGTTGTCCGCAACTCCTACCAGCGGATGAAAAGGCCGGCAGAATTTGAACTCTATGACCTGCAGCAAGATCCCTACGAATTCAACGACCTGGTGTCGGACGCCAGCCAGGCGGCGATGCTGGCGAACCTGAAACAACAGCTTGCCAACTGGCGGCAGGAAACCAGGGATCCACTGCTGCGACCCGCCAACCTGCAACATCTGAAGGCTGAAATTGATGCCTGCTTCGAAAACGGCCAGCCACAAAAATCACGTTTAGAGCTGACTTACCCCGATTATTTTTTTGCCGCTCCGCCAAACAACAAATAAGGTTTCAAGCACCGATTAAGGTGACTGATCCTGGCAATCGATAGGACATCAATAACCTCTTCTGGTATATTCTAATCGCAACTCCAAAACGACTTCCTGGCAGCTAGAACTGCTCAAACCATGCCCCGCATCATCTCGCCAAAACGTTCGATTCCGACTGTGGCTGCCCTGCTGCTGGCAACCGCCGTGCTGGGCACTTTCACCGCAGGTGGTCAGGATAATCGTGGCCCTGCCGATGCGAAAACAACCGTGGAACAAAAGACCTTTCGTTCCAGCATGCAACCGCTGCTCAAGAAATACTGCATCCGCTGTCACAACGCCGAGGAGATGAAGTCGGGCATCCGGCTGGATCTGTTGGACGGCACCCTTGAAGACCGGCAACTGTTTCTCTGGAAAGACATCCTCAGACAGCTTAACGAGGAGGCCATGCCACCCTCGGACGAACTGCAACCGACGGCCGGGCAGCGGCAGGCACTGACCAGCGGCATTCGCCAAATCATGAACGCCGCCAGGGCCCGCGACAACCAGAAAAACGGTTCGACCCGGCGACTGACCGTCTCGCAGTACCGCAACACGATCAAGGACCTGCTGCAACTGGAAGATCATCTGACGGATGTGCTGCCGCCGGACGGAGTCTCCAAGGATGGCTTCCTAAATAATGAACAAACGATGCTGTTGTCTCCGCTGCTGGTAGAATCTTATTTCGACATTGCCGCCAAGGCGCTCGACCTCTGTATCGTTGATGAAGCATCCAAACCGGTCATTCAAAACTTCCGCGTGGACTTGGGAAAGGCCATCAACCCGCAGCCCTATCCGGACAAGTTGATTCTCGGTGCCAATAGTCACCTGCTGGCCAACAATAACTTCCTCGTCAGTGAGTTGAAGCCGACTAAGCCTTTTGACTACGA
>JAYGDG010000511.1:0-11798 GCA_046583015.1 Pirellulaceae bacterium
CGACTGCGTCCCTTGTAGACGCCTTCGATTTTCCGCTGTGCATCGCAGAGGGAAATGAACTTCTGCAGGAACTCGGGGTTACAGTGTTGAATATCATCGAGATAGATCATCACGTTGTCACCCATTTCCAGCGCCAAGTTCAACTTATTGACTTCTTCGCGGGCCCCCACATTGGGTGCCTCGGCCGGATCCAGGGAAGTCACGTGATGCCCAATCGCCGGACCGTTGATCTTCATGAAGATGATACCCAGGCGATTCGCCACGTATTCCATCAGCGTAGTCTTACCGTAACCGGGAGGAGAGATCAGCAGTAGCAAGCCCATCAAGTCGGTCCGTTTATCTTCCCCCACAACACCGATCTGCTTGGCCAGGTTGTCGCCAATCAACGGCAGGTAAACCGAGTCAATAAGCTTGTTGCGAACGAAAGACGTCAGCACACGAGGCCGAAATTCCTCCAGTCGCAATCCTTCGCGTGCCTGGTCAACAATTTCTTTCTTGAGGTCAATATAATCTCGGTAAGCTGGTACCGTGTGTGCTTCGAAATATTCCAGGCGTGTCGTAAATTCGTTGTAGTTGAGGTGATATTTCGAGCTATCGATGTTGGCATGATCCCCTACCATGCCGGAGATCTGTCGATCAACATCACCATCCACGATGTGATCGGTATCGACCTTGTCTTGCATCAGCAGCACGGAGACTTCATCCGCATAGACCCGGTCTACCTCGTCTTTATTGTGATCGAGCAAGAACGCTTCAACCCAGTCTCGCACCAGTAAGAAGGTACTTTCCGGATCCCGACTGACTGCTTTCACTGACTGGCCAAACCGTTTGTCAAAGCTGGCCTGCTGCAAATGCGATTGAAATTCATTGTAGAGATTGGCGGCCCGTCGGCTGACAGCAAGCCCTTCGCCGCTGGACAATTCCGCGTACAAGTAACGCGCTGCCTGATTTATATAGTCCTCGGAGAACAACTGATACTCTCCGACAAACGCCGCCAGCACTTCTTGTAAATCATCGATATACTCGGCCTGCTCGCTAAGGTTCGGGAACAATTCACCGATTTCACCAATTCCCTTGAGACGATCAGACATCAATGACTTGAACTTCTCGTCACCAAAACATTCCCAGTACAGGCATCCCAAGGCACGTGCCTGGGAATGAAATCGTAGCAGACCGATTGAACTGGTCATTTCCAGCATGGCTTGGAGTATTTTTTCTGCATCGTGATCGTGCACACCCTTGGCATAGGCTTCGGTGTAGCGTGGTCCCATAAACTGATGAATGAACTCCAGTCGCTGTGGGCTCGTCATCTCCAACAGGCTTTGCTCGCTAACCTCACCTCCCTGGCGAATTTCTTGTAGCAGTGCATAAGCCAGGTATTCGCCACGATAAACGCGTCGATTTTCAGAGACCACTTCCTGGTTCCAAACATCGCGTGTTGCCAGCAATCGTTCGTCATCGATCACTTCGAAGAAATCGGTACCGGTCAGATGCAGATGCATCTGGTCATCACGTAACACCGTGGTCAAGTCCAGTGCCTGGATATTCACGGAGAAGTGATGGCTCCCCATCTTGATGACATTTTCACCTTCCACGAATAATTCTTGCCGGTCCTTTAACTGTCGAACCGCATCTTCTCGAATCGTTTTCAGGCGACTTTGAATATCATCTACCTTGACCGAGTCTTCCAGTTCGCCCAGTTGGCTGACAATATCACGAACCTTATCGATCATCAGATCTGAGGCAAAATAACCGTTGATATCGTTGATCGTGTCGAGACTGCCAACGCGTGCCTGGATTCCCTTGAGAATTCGTTCGGCCGCCTTCATGAGGGCCGTGGCTCGCTTGTTACGGGCTTCGACAAGCGAAAGTTTTCGTGTTTCGAACGCGTTGTAAATTTCTTCCCGCTTCTCTGTCAGCTGGATCACAAACTCATCAAACTCTGCAAAGCGACCTTCGAGTTCCTCGAGTTGAATCATCACCTTGGTCAGAAATTCTTCACATTTATCAGGCGTGTCACAGATATCCAGGTAGTTGACCACGGCCTGGTTCAACAGCTTCATCTGCGAACTAAACTCGGCAACTCCCTCTACCGACATCAGTTCCTTTGTCTTGTTTTTAAGGGCTGCCCGGGCCGTATTGACAATCGCAAAGATGGCCGAAATATTGTCGATGATCTCCGTGCGGTGCGTGGCATCATCAATATCGAGGTTGCTAACGATATCAATCAGCATCTCCAACTCTTCCGCACCGCGCGTGATTTCTTCTTCGATCTTGCGAGCATCGCTGACCTTGGTCAACTCGCTGATGCCACCCGACTGCTGCTCGAGCTGTTGCTGGTAAGGCTGCAGCGAATCATCCCTTAAAAGGAACTCGATACAGCGGTTTGCCAACCGCTCGGTGTTCTCAGAAACCTCGTTCTCGAGGGAATCAACCATTTCGGTATCGATGTAACGCAGATCGCGCAGCGAAATCAACTCTCCGCGAATCCGTCGCAGATCACCCAGGGACTTGACGAAATGCTCAATGTGTTCGAAACCCTTATGGGTCACATCCGAGATAATTTCCTTGGCCTGCTTTTTGACAATGGCCGTCTGTTCTGCAGTATTCTGCTTGACGCGAACAACTTTCTCGAACTGGTCAACCGCGGAGACTGCGGCATCCTTGATACCCTGAAGCACCTCGCTCAGATTGGCCGCGTCTTTATTGTCGAGCCAAAAATAAGTGTCGATAATATCTCCGCTCTTGCGGACCAGGTCGACATAAAGATTGGCGTAGGTATCCTCTTTGTCGATTAAGTTCAACACTTCATAACACTCGGCCATGCCACCAACGATTTCCCGGTTACCGACCTTGTAGAGAAATGAATCGGTATTGGTTTCCGGCTGAAAATCCTCGCTCACGTAAGGCGTCTGCCAGAGTTGCAGGGCGTGGTGTTTTTGCGGTGCCTCTTCGCTACGAAAGCAGACCATCTCACCGGCGTGGAAAAAGGTCGCACCATGGCAAATCACTGGAGTATCGACCTGTTGTTCAATCAAGTTATATCGTAGCAGCACATAGACACCGGTCTGCTGGTTATGGAAGACGTAGAGATAGTCTTCACCGTTGGGTGCCGCCAAACGTTTCTCAAAAATCATGTTCTGCAACTGGTGATCAAATGTCTTGTGTTCACCTGTCTGCAGGTAATAACCGTTGGAAAAAATCAGGCCGTGATCATCTGGCAATAAAACACAGGCATGTTCAATCGCATCAATACGTCGTGCCTGCTTGATCTTGTCGTTGTAGACGATGTAACGAAACGTTTCTTCCCGGTAGGGGCGAACCTTCAAGATGATGATATTACCGACCGACGCGTAGTAAATCTCAGCATCATCGAGCACCTGGTCCGCGTCATCAACGGGTTCTGAATAGATTCCCTCTCCGGACTTGGTATTGTTTTCAATCTTGATCGTCAAATCGCCGCCAACCGTCTCGACAAAAATTCGGTCTTCGATAGCGATATGAGGATGTTGACCTTCCTGGTGCAAGTCCCGGTGCGTTCGCTTCCATTCGTATTCATGTTGCGGTGGACGAACTTCATGGTCGCTACCGTTATCGAGGTAGGTCAGCTTGTCCCCCTCGATCAGCCATTTGAATGACTTAACGTCTGTGACGTTCGCACCCAATTGAAAAGTCATGTAGAGGTGGGGGCCAAGTAAAAGGA
This sequence comes from Pirellulaceae bacterium, assembly GCA_046583015.1. Taxonomy (GTDB): domain Bacteria; phylum Planctomycetota; class Planctomycetia; order Pirellulales; family Pirellulaceae; genus JAZADA01. The sequence continues at coordinate 3,704 of JAYGDG010000511.1, forward strand.
ACTTGGAGAAAACCACGTTCTTGTGGTAATGATAGAGTTCTGCGAAATCTTTTTCAAACTGCTTGCTGGTAATCAAGTCCAGCGGTTGCTGATGAAATTTCTGATCCGCAAACTGGTAAACAGCAAAAACGTCCGCTACCTTGGTCTTGGTTTTCAATCCAAACTGGACGTTGTAGCCGAAAAGAAACTTGTCTCCGACCGCGATCAGGTCACGCGGGACACAGTTGTTGCTGGTGCTAATGCGTTCGGTACTGAGTAGCACCGTTTCGATGGAACCGAAGACCTCTTTGCGGCCCTGGTTGAGCTTTTCCAATCGCTCGCGCAGCTGCTTACCAAAACCATTCAGCCGGTTGCGAATGATCTCGTAAGTATTGCCCTCCAGCGCAACCTCTTCACCAGCCGGGGTGTTTTGTTTAACCTCTGCCTGAGCCATCGCTGGATTATCCCACCTTAAAGGAACCTGTGGAGACGATCGGAGCGGGTGGTGTCGTCAGAGCGGACCATCCTCCTCGGAAACCGAGGCCGATCAACTTCACGACACGTTAGCTATCTTTTGACTTCGATTTCTTGCCACTGCCCAACCCCAGGGAGGAAGCACGGTCGGCAGAAATACCAGCATCCGCTGCGAAGCCAAGTAAACGCTGGAGTTCGTAACGAATCCCCTCGCTCTTGGTCAGTCCCAGCATGCGGGCAATCAGCGCTGCGATCGAAAGATCTTTCACATCATCGGTACTCAAGTTAAATTGTGTGACCAGCTCGTCCATCTTGTCGCGGAAATAATCTGGATTCCCGTTGAAGAAACTGTTTTTGACATCGGTCAATACACCACTGTTATTCACAAAACGATCAACTGCTTTTCCACCCTTGATCGAATCAATAATCTTGTCAAAGAATTCTGTTTCACCGCCGACGATGTCGATGCGAGCAGACTTGAGTGCCTCACCCACGATCCGCGATTGAGCTTCGGCAATGTCCTGCTGCGCCGCGATGGCAGCAATCTCGATATCCTTGTCTTTATTGAGTCGCAGTTTGAATTCCTCGTGTTCTTTACCAACACTGTCAAACAGCTTCATCGACTTGGCTTTCTCCTGGATACCATTAGCTTCACTGGAGTACTTGACTCGCATCACTTCGGCTTCTGCAGTACCGTGTTTCTCGATAGTAACGGCCTTGGCTTCCAGTCCCTTGGCTTCTGCTTCTGCCTTACGTTGCAAAACGGACGCTTCCGCATGACCTTCTTTTTCCAGCGAAACCGCCTTGGCTTCCTGGACATTTGCCTGGGCTAAACCAGAAGCCGCCTGGTCGGCAACCTTTGCCTCGGCTAACATCTTCGTGGCATGGGTCTGTTTTTCGGCAGCAACGCGATCCGCCTCGGCAACAATTACCACCTCGTCTGAATGAAAGGTGGCTGACTGCTTGGACGCTTCGGCCGCCTTGATTTCCTTGACCAACGCTTCATCCGCCTCCATTTCTGCCTGCGTCACGGTAACCCGTTTCAATCGATCTGCTGTGGCAAATTCTTCCGTATCTTTAATTCGTTGTTGTTCTTCCACAACACCCCGTTCCACGATCACCCGTTCTCGAATGACCTCCTGGATATTGCGTTTTTCAACTTCGATCGCTTTGTCTTTGTCAATGTCTGCCAGCGCCACAACGCGTTCGCGTTCGGTCGCTTCCAGGCCGCGCTCTTTCTCAACACGTTCGGTCTCAACTGCTTCAGTACGCTCTTTACTCTTCTGCGCCACGACGATCTGTCGATCTTTATTCTCTTCTGCCACGCGGATTTCTTCCTCGGTGGCAATCCGGGCTGATTCCGCTTTGAGCCGTTCTTCTTCCGTGACTTTAGCGCCTTCAGCTTTTTCACGGGCAGTTATCACGGTAATTTCACGGTGCTGCTTCTCTTCGGCCTCTACCTGCTGACGCTCTAAGGCCAGAATCACTTCGCGAGCTTCCACGTCCTGCTTCTTGATCACCTTTTCCTTGTCCCGGGTAATGTCGTTGGACAAGATATGTTCCCTGGAGGTCAGATCGGTAATCTTCTTGATCCCTTCCGCGTCCAGAATGTTGTTCGGATCAAGCAAGTTCAAAGGAGTTTGCTCCAGGAAGTCAATCGCACAATCGACCAGGGCGTAACCATTCAAATCTTTCCCAATCACCTCCAACATGGCCGCCTTGAACTTGTCCCGTTCATCATAGAGCTGCACGAAATCAAATCGCTTACCGACGGTCTTGAGTGCTTCGGAGAACAGGGCATCGAACAAAACCACCATGGACTGCTGGTCGGAAGCTCGCTTACAACCGACCGACTCAGCCACCTGTAAAATGTCTTCAATCTTGTTGTTGACACGCACATAAAAAGCAACTTCGATGTCAGCTCGCACGTTGTCCTGGCAAATAAGTCCTGCCTCGCCACGACGCTTAATCTCGATCCGCTTGAGTGACAAATCCATCACCTCGGCGCGATGGAGAATAGGTATCACGAATATTCCCCTACCGGTTTTGGCTTTGAGACCACCAGCTCCAGAACGAACAATCGCCTCCTCCGGTCCCACCTTGCGGAAGAACTGGGAAAAGAGCGCCAGTATGCCGCCGACGATAACCAGGATCGCCACACCAATTGTCAATAGCCAGGTAAAAAACGGACTTAAACCAGTTTGTGCTAATAAAGAAATCATCGTGTTACCTCATGCTCCGTCGTTCAAGAAGGATATTTTTCAACCTCAAAGATGCGACTTTCCGAATCGTAATCAACAATCACAATGCGATCTCCCTTCGCAATCTCCTCCTCCTTGACCCGAGCATGCAACACCAGGGGTGCTGCCTCGGTCTTAATCTCGACTTGTCCGTTGGTCGTCGTGACCGTTGTGGTCACCACGCCCGTCCGACCAATCATCCCTTTGTCCGGATTGGGAGGCTCGGAATCAAATTTTCCTCGTAGCGGCTGAGTCAGTATCTTCGTTGGAATCAAACTGATCAGTGCGTTACGCCCCACAATCAAACTGACTGCCCACACACCCGTTGGATCGTCTCCCGGCAACTGAAGCCATATGGAAAGACTCCAAAAACTTAGCGCGAAAGCACTCATCCAAACCATGATGGGCACTGTACCTAAATTCAAAAACCGAAAACCAACGGCACCAAAACCCAAAATCGAGCCCAAGTCCGCGTCAGCGTCTAAATCAAAATCAAAATCAAAAGCATCCATGCCAACCGCCCCCACAATGACTGTCAGCCAATAAATGCAGACCAGCGTTAACAACACGCTCGCCGGCAAAACGGGGCCACTGCTACATGTCTCAAAAAACTCCGTCATCCCATCCTCCTTTGGCACGTGATCCAACTACCATTAAAACTGGCAAACTGAATCCGTCCACATCCGAATTTCGTGCTGGCGAACTGTCTCAAGGTCGCCAGATCCCTGGTCCCACCCAAAAGGGTTAGAAACGCACCTATCCAGACGTCTCAATAGTATAGTACGTAAAGATAGGTAAAGTGTATGGGTTTAAACAAAGATTGAAATTACACACCCCTCTATCAGGCTACCTCGTCCCATAACTGTTTAAAGTGCTGGGAAAAGAGGCCCTGCAATCGGCTGTCGTCGCTAACGATGATGTTCTCCTCGTTAAACTCGGCTGCGCTGCGCGTCCAGTTGTAGCTACCGGTCAAGACCCTAGAATCGTCAAAAATGGCATATTTGTGGTGCATATGATGCCGACTCCGGTCCCGTCGCACCGGCACTCCCAAACCCTCCAGGCGGCCGATGTCCGACCCGCGATCGAGCGACTTGTCATCATCGGTAATGATGCGAATGGTCACTTTGCGCAAATGCGCCTGCAGCATCTCCTCGACGATCCGGTTATCGGTGATCGTAAAGACACAGACGTCAACCTTCTTGCGCACCGTCCGAAACAGGCTCTTGATCTGCTGCAGGCAATCTTCTCCCGGACTGAAGTAGGCATCCGCGTCCGGCAATTCCAGCGGCGCGGGCTCCTTGAAAGCCTTGATCACGTCCTCTAGCCATTCGAGCACCTGGATTGCGTCCGGGCTGATCACCTCCTGGCGTGCCAGTTCAAAGGCTCGATGTTGTAGAAAGCCCAGCTTCTGGGCATCCCCCTGCTGTTCCTTCACCATGGCGGTGAGAATCTTCTTCTCGCCCCGTGAGACACGGGAATCGGAGAGGGTCCGTTTCAAGAGGTTATCAATTTGTTCCGGTTTCATGTTGTCGTTTCCGTTAAACTCTCCGGGGGGAAGGACTTCTCAACCACAGCGCATCCAACGGCATCTCCAAACGTATTGATAGCAGTTCGAAAACGGTCCAGCAGCCAGTCCACGACGAGAATACTGCCAATATATTCCGGCGGCAGGCCGACGGCATTCAAGACAATCAGCATCGTGATCAAACCGGCTTCCGGAATACCAGCCGCACCGATCGCAGCCAGCGTGGCTGTGACGGCAATCACGACCATTTTCATCAGGCCCAGTTCAAATCCAGCTTCAATCCCGGCTGGCGACGCCTGGTAAATCTGGGCGATAAAAACGGCTGCCACCGCTTCGTACAAAGCAGTCCCATCCATGTTGATGGTGGCACCGAGCGGTAAAACAAAATTCGTCGACTTCTTGGAAATCCCCGCGTTGGTGTGGGCACATTCCATCGTAACCGGCAGGGTGGCTGTCGAACTGGCCGTGGAAAAAGCCGTTAACAAGGCCTGCGACATATCACGCATAAACTGGTAAGGATTCTTGCGCGTGACGAACCAGTAAATCAGGGGCAAGGTGACCAGCGAATGAAACCCCAATCCCAACAAGACACAAAACATGTACCAGCCAGTCTGTTGCAATGTCGCACTCAAATTACCCTCGGCAAACTCCGTCCCGAAACGCGAGGCAATCAGGCAGAAGATCCCCAGCGGGGCGAGTTTCATCAGCAGCAAGACGAACGCCATCAGGGCCGTATTGCCCTCTTCAATGAGCGTCGTCACGGTATCCACCCGGCGGCTAATGGTCGTCAGCATGCCGGCAAAAATGATGCTGAACACAATCAATGGCAACAACTGGGTTTCGACGGCCGAGGCAAACAGGTTGGAACTAAAGAGCATCAGGATCAAACCGCCAAAGAGGCCAATGACCCCGGTCTCCTCCACGGCTTCCGTCTCACCATCGAGTTGTGGAAAGAGTTTCGCTACTTTCTCTTTTTTTAGCCCCGATTCGTCGGAAAACGTTTCCAGCACTTGTTCTCGATCTTCGCCGGTGATCATCGTTGTCGCTTTCTCATCCAGGCTGGCATTTTCTCCTGGCTTGATCAGACTTACTACCAAAAGGCCTGCGGTGACCGCCAGCACCGTGGTGGCCAGGTAATAACTGACAGCTATCAAACCAGGCCGCCCCAGCTTGCGAACGTCCCCCAGGCCAAGAATGCCACTCATCACCGAGGCCATCACCAGCGGCACAACAACCATCGTGAGAGCTCGCAAGAAGACCTCTCCACCGATCCCGATCGCCTCGAAGACAGGGACCGCCGGATGAACCACCACCCCCAGGGCGGTCATGTTGACACTGAATTTTATTTCCGCAGCGCTGGCCAGCAGGATCCGATCGTGATGAGCCTCTGCCTTTACCGAATCCCCCGTAACAGCGTTAATCGCCTCAGCAATCACAACGGCCATCTGTTGAGCGTTTCGCTTGCCATTGCTAATCCGAATTTGATGGTAGTCCTTTTTAGCGGATTCCCTGTTGAACTCGAACTTGTAAAGCTTGCCATCCTTGTCCTTAATGGTGAACGTATGGCCATCGGTGAAACGGCTTTCGTCTCCCTTGACCGCCACAGGCAACCCGTCAGCATCCGGTTCCGGAAGTACCCAGACCAGGACTACCGATGTCAGGATAGCCAGCACAATGGCCACGACCAGGTAGATGGTCTGGTGTCCCAATCCATGCTGAGAGGACTGGTTATTATTCATCTTTGGTAGCTCCAGCAGTGATCAACCTAAGAACAAAAAGAGGGGACCAGTGGCACTCATGGTAACCGATAGAAGTGAGGCGCAATTGTCTCACATTAGAGAGCCGATTCCAAGCAGCTACCTGGAACATCGAGAGGTTTAGCGCAGTCCCAGCGCTGGCGGCTACTGTTACCGAACAGTGGAACTGGCGTTAGCTATCGGTCGGAAAGATACCGGAGATCAGGCCATCAACAATATCGGTATCATCGCTGCCGTGCCGGGCATCGCTAATACCATCGACGACCTCGTCCAACCAGTCACCCCAATCATCGCCACCGTCGACTCCCGCTTGTGAGGCAACCCGGGCCAATTGACCCAGGGGACTCGACAACCGTTGCCAGTCACTGGTAGCGGCTGGTTCGAATGTCGTTGCCGGACTTGCTGCACCACCGTCGTCGGAGGTCGATCTGCTGAGCTGGTTACGATCCAGCCTGCCCTGCTCAAAGTTACCGGGCAACGAACCATTGACGGCCGCTTGACGCGCTGCCGACTCCCCTTCGCCCTCGGCTTCACCTTCAGGGTTGGCACTGCTCAAGTTATCGTTGAGCCAGTTGATTACACCTAAGGCATCCGCGGAAGTCAGGAATCCATCCCCGGTCACATCGTAATACGGGGGCGGAACATCATTGGGATCGGTGGTGGGCAATAGTCCGTTGGTTGAATTGTAAGTACCAGCGTTGATGACATTGATATTGATGAGGGCATCGACTGGCGTGATTTCGCCACTATTGTCAACATCTTCGGCAACCGGTTTATTCTGCCAGGGAGTCGGATCTGTCAGGATCAACAGGTTAACCACGGCAATGTTCGACCAGGCACCATCTTCATCCTGAACCTGGTAGGAGAATGTATCAGTGGACTGAGGAGTGACTGATGCGGACGGCGTGTAAAGCACAGCACCCGTCACGGTCTGAACGATGGCGGTTCCGTTGGTGGGCGGTGTCGTCACGGTGACCGACGAGAGCACCAGTTCGTCGCCGTCAGGATCACTGTCGTTGCTCAGCACGTCAATGACGTTCACGGTATTCTGGTAAACTTCCAGCGTTTCCGTCCCGCTAACATTTGGATCTTGCACGGGGTCATCCACGGCCGTGGGCGGATCATTCACGAGGATCACCACGGTAGCCGTACTGGTCGACCAGCCAAAATCGTCTTTGATGCGATAAGTAAACTGATCCGTTTCCGAGAAACTTGCATTAGGCGTGTAATCAACGTCGTTTCCATTCAAGGTCAGCAGAGTTCCATTGAAACCATCGCATCCCGGATCCGAGGTCCCGGTCGTCGCCAGCGTTCCGTCGTTCGGCCCAGCGATCAAACAAATCATGGTCATGGCACTGTCAACATCGACGTCGTTGGCAAGGATTGAAATCCCCGTAGTAACCGGTGCCAATGGCACCGCGAACGAGTCATTTTGAGGAACTGGCAGATCGTTGATACCGGCAACGGTGATATAGACCGTCGCGTCGCTAGAACCACCGTTGATATCAGTGGCGGTGTAGGTAAAGGTATCGACAATGCTGCTACCCTGGCTCAAGGCCTGTAAGGCAGAGGCGTTGGTCGGATTGTAAGTGATACCACCACCCGCCGTGAGTGTCACTGCGGCACCCTGGGTGGTCGTACCTGTAAGTTGCGTAAGACCATTAACACCGGTGACACCGAAAGCATCGCCTTCAGGATCACTATCGTTGTTGAGCACGCCAGGTTCAGCAACGACATGCACGGTATCTTCGTTGACACCAACAAGGATGGAATCATCGACGGTTGTCGGTCCCTTGTTCACACCCTGTACCAGCACTTCCACGGTCGCCGTGGCACTCAAACCAGAGTCATCCACCACGGAATAAGTAAACGAATCGGTCAAGTTCTGTCCGCCAACCAGGGCTATCAAGTCAGTTGCCGTTGCGACGGTCGGATCATATGTGAGGTCACCAGTCAGCGTCAGGATAACCTCGGCACCTCGTTGACTGAGCCCCGTAATCGAAGTCGCACCGATTGGGAACGAGGCTCCTTGAAGACCTGACAAGGTGACGTGATCGCCCAAGTCAGGGTCACTGTCGTTGGCCAGCAGCCCTGGGATGTTGCCCACCGGCGCCGTCAAG
>JAYGDG010000597.1:0-2837 GCA_046583015.1 Pirellulaceae bacterium
GCCAGCAAGGCCAGTCATCCGATTGCCGGACCGGTGGTTATCACGATCGGCGTGGTTTTCGGAATCATGATCGTGGTTGGGTTCTTCTTTGTTTCGGGCTCACCGGGTAGCACCGAGGAAGAAAGTCAGAACGAAGTGTAAAGACCGACTAGACGCCTGGATTCGTTGTGTCAGGGAAGCGAAGTCATCGACATGGATAAAATCACCGTATTGTCAGCTCGCAGCAAGGAGGCCATTGGTCAGCAGGTGATGCTGCAAGGCTGGGTTCGTACCCGTCGGGACAGCAAGGGGGGCTTTAGCTTCATCGAAATCAACGATGGCAGCTGCCTGGCCAACATCCAGGTGATCGCTGATGCCGACCTCTCCAATTACGAAGAGGAAGTCCAGAAGCTGACTGCCGGCTGCAGCGTCTCGATTACCGGTGAAGTGAAGGAATCGGGCGGCAAGCAGGATACGGAAATCCAGGCCAGCGAGGTGACCGTGCACGGCTGGTCCGATCCGGAAACCTATCCGCTGCAGAAAAAGCGGCACTCCTTTGAAAAGCTGCGGGAGTGGGCCCACTTGCGGCCCCGTTCCAATACGTTTGGTGCGGTCGCCCGCGTCCGCAACTGCATTAGCCGCAGCATTCACAACTTTTTCCAGGAAGACGGCTTTCTTTACATCAACACGCCGATTATTACCGCCAGCGATTGCGAAGGGGCGGGCGAAATGTTCCGGGTGACGACCCTGGAGATGGAAAACGTCCCCAAGGTCGATGGTAAAGTCGATTACTCGCTCGATTTCTTTGATCGTCCCAGTTTCTTGACCGTCAGCGGCCAATTGGAAGCCGAGATTTTTGCTACTGCCCTGGGTAAGGTCTACACGTTTGGTCCCACCTTCCGGGCGGAAAACTCCAACACCTCGCGCCACCTGGCTGAATTCTGGATGGTGGAGCCAGAAATGGCCTTCTACGAATTGACTGACAACATGGACCTGGCGGAGAGTTTTCTCAAGCGTGTTTTTCAGGACGTGCTGACCCAGTGCCCCGAGGACATGGAGTTCTTCAACCAGCGGATCGATGATACGGTCCTGGAAACACTAGAGAGCATTACCAGTTGCGAATTCGTCCGTTTGCCTTACACCGAGGCGGTCGAGATCCTCGAGCAGAGTGGCCAGGAGTTTGATTACCCGGTGAAATGGGGCAGTGACTTGCAAAGCGAGCACGAACGTTTTCTGACCGAACAGCATTTCAATGGTCCGGTGATCCTCTACGACTATCCCTGCACGATCAAGCCTTTTTACATGCGCGTCAACGATGACGAGAAAACCGTCCGGGCCATGGATGTGCTGGTGCCGAAGGTGGGCGAAATTATCGGTGGCAGCCAGCGGGAAGAGCGGCTGGACGTGCTACAGCAACGGATGGCCGCGCAGGATCTTGATACGGATGATTACTGGTGGTACATCGACCTGCGCAAGTTCGGTACCGTGCCCCATGCGGGTTTTGGACTGGGACTGGAACGGGTGGTGCAATTTGTGACCGGGATGGCCAATATTCGCGATGTTATTCCATTTCCCAGGACTCCCGGTAGTGCTGATTTTTGATTTGTAAGTGAGGACCCATCATGCGACGTTTAACGAGTGGACTGGTTTTTATCTTGCTGCTCTCAGTTGGGGCGCTCAGTGCCCAGGCGCAGCACACCAAGGATTCGCTGGAAACGATCAAGAAGCGAATCAAGGAGAAGAAGGCGGTCCTGATTGACGTTCGCGAGCAGGGCGAGTGGGATGCAGGACACTTGAAGGCAGCCCAACTGGTTCCCCTGACCAAACTGCGGGCCGGGGTCAAGGAGAAGACCTTGCCAAAGGACAAGATCATTTACTGCCATTGCCGTTCTGGAGGCCGCGTGCTGATCGCCACATCGATCCTCAAGCCACTGGGCTATGATATTCGCCCACTCAAGCAGGGTTACCAGCAATTGTTGAAGGCCGGTTTCGAGAAAGCAGCCGATCCGCCGAAACGAAAATAGCTGCCCTGCTTCGAAACGGCGGTTAGCCGGCAATCAAACGGGCGGTAATCGTCAGCCAGGGGAGCAGGCAAATAAAAATGGATCCCTGTGTCACCGCTCGTGGTGCTGGAACTTCGCGAATGTTGCTCGCCACGGCACAGAGAATTAAGCCGATGATGCCACTGAGGCAGGCGACAATCAGCATTAAGTTGGGCAGGGCGCGGATTCCAGCGGGCCAGTCTGCCTCTGACCAGTGAAGAAAGATGGTTAGCAGCAGAGCCAGGATCTCGGCTGCCAGCGTTGCCAGCGTCGTGAGCATCCAGCCCACCGTGATAAATTCGCCAGTCCGTTGCTGCGGATCCAGCGGCTTCGACTGCTGCGACGCAGCTTTCGTTCGACGGCGTTTTTGGCGGTTCTTAGACATCCGCAATCCTCAAAAAAGGCCGTGGGAAAGCTGGCAGCGTTTCAGACCGGACAGTGTGGGATCAGCTGGTTGTTGTCGATCGACAATGGGTGATCGCGTCGTGAAACTGCTGAAACAAGTAGCGACTGTCATGGGGTCCGGCGGATGCTTCGGGATGGTACTGTACGCTAAAAGCAGCATGTTCGCGGTGTCGAACACCGGCAATCGTGTTGTCATTGAGATTGCGGTGTGTGATCTCCAGATGATCCGGCAGGGTCTCTTCTTCCACGGCAAAACCGTGGTTCTGGGCGGTGATTTCAATACGTCCGGAGGCTATGTTAAGGACCGGTTGATTGGCGCCACGGTGACCGAACTTTAATTTATAGGTCTTGGCTCCGGAAGCCAGTGACAACAACTGGTGTCCCAGGCAGATACCGAAGATCGGTACTTCG
>JAYGDG010000605.1:0-1729 GCA_046583015.1 Pirellulaceae bacterium
GTAACAGGGCGAACTGTTCGAGCATCGTGACAGCGAATCCACGGCGACTACTGGTTGCAATTGCTTTGGGGATCTGCCGTTTTTCTAGCTCCTCCAGAAGTTCCAGCAGACCGGGCATCGGCCGCAAGTCCGTCTCGAGGATCTGCCCAAAAATAACGTCAGTTTCGGCCTCTAGCTCTTCTGCAGTGTCTGAGAGGTCGTGCCAGTCGATCATAATTTGCAGAGCCTCCCGGCTCTGCCGCCCCATCATGTTGTCCAAGAGGTCCTCGGTGAGCTGTTTGCCTCGCCGGCGTAGCATTTCACCCCCGACCTGGTGGTAAAGTTCCTCGGTGTTGAACATCAGGCCGTCGAGATCGAATACAGCTGCGGAGAGTGGTTGCGTTGTTCCCATGGATGTTCGTCTTGTTTGGGCGGCGTAGCGAGTCAGCGTCAGGGTTCAACGCGGCGGCGAGCCTGTTTGATGTAACGGAGGACGTTTTCCTCCAGCACGGGGAGCGGGATGGAGCCATTGCGCAGGACGATGTCGTGAAATTCGCGGACGTCGAACGAGTCCGACAGTTCCTTTTCGGCCCGTGTGCGCAGTTCCCTTATCTTTAACTCGCCGATTTTGTACGCTAGGGCCTGTCCTGGCCAGGCGATATAGCGGTCCACTTCGGCCTCTATATTGTGCAGCGAAAGGGCCGTGTTTTCGGACATGTAGCCAATAGCCTGAGACCGCGACCAGCCCAGGTAGTGGATTCCCGTGTCGACAACGAGCCGACAGGCACGCCACATCTCGTAACTCAAGCGACCAAAATCACTATAGGGATCCTGGTAGAAGCCAACTTCCAATCCAAGCCGCTCTGCATAGAGTGCCCACCCTTCGACAAAGGCTGTAAAGCCGGCGAAGCGGCGGAATTCAGGCAGCCCCTCGAGTTCTTGCTGTAGCGCAAGTTGCAGGTGGTGTCCCGGGACGGCCTCGTGAAGCGAGAGTGCTTCGACTTCAAACAGCGGCCGACTCTTGAGGTTGAACGTGTTGATGTAATAGAAACCGGCGCGGGTGCCGTCACCGGAAGGAGCACTATAGTAAGCAGTCGTTGTTTTTGGGGCGATGTAGGCGGGCACTCGCCGAATTCCATACGGCAGACGAGGCAGTTTCCTGAAAAGCTTCGGTAACTGGCCATCCATCTTCTTGAGGGTTAGGGACACCTCTTTTTCGAGTTCTTCAGCAGTAGTCGCATAAAATTGCGGGTCGGTACGAAGAAAGGAAATAAAGTCCTCGAGCGATCCTTCAAACTCGGCTCGTGCCGGCACGGCTTTCATCTCGCGTCGAATGCGGGCAACTTCCTTGAGCCCCAGGTTGTGGACCTCTTCGGGTGCTAAGTCAAGTGTTGTGTATTGCTTGACGCGATGGCGATAGAATGCCCTGCCATTTGGAAGTGCCGAGGCGCCCACGGAACCGCGGGCGGCGGGCAAATACTCGTTTCGCATAAAGACGTCCAAGGCCCGGTAGGTCGGCACGACCGACTTGGTAATTGCGTTGGCGGCCTCCTTTTGGAGACGTTGTTTTTGCTGCGTGGAGAAGGAAGCGGGCAGAGAACGAAAGGGCGTGTAGAGCAGGCTTTTCGTGGCATCGGTAACGATATGCGGTGTGATCGTATCGGCATAGCCTTCAAGTACAACGGCCGGTAACACCCATCCCGCGGAGATCCCGGCCTTGAGCAGCAGGATCTGTTCCTGGCCGTAGCGA
>JAYGDG010000709.1:0-1578 GCA_046583015.1 Pirellulaceae bacterium
GTCAAGTCACGCAAAGAGCGAATCGATATCTCCAAGTTGGGCATCAAGTCAGCAACCAATGCCTACCAGCGAGATTTGGAACGCATCCACGAAGGCGAAGGGCTTCCCATCGAAGTGTTGCAATCGATTCAAGCTCTTGACCAGGCTCGCCATGAGTACCTTCGGTCGGTCGTCGACTACAACGCCGCTCAGTTCCGGTTGCAGCGGGCCCTGGGGTGGCCGATTCAGTAGCGAATAACTGAAGGCCAGGTGTTGGTAGCTATCACAACCACCTGGAATGCTCCCTATCCCTCCAGCAACGTCATAATCTACTGCTGGATCCAGCCTTCTTAGACAGCGTCGACCAGCACTCACGTCAGTGATAGCTGCCGCGGGCTAACGACAAGTAACCGGCTGGAAGGTGGCTGAGGAGGTAGAAATCCTTTCCAGCTTCTTGCCTTTACCCCAGCAGTTCATATTATTCCCGAGATTAAATCAAGGCACCTTTTCGGGTCCGAGGAGGCGGACAGGATACGAGACAACGCAAATCTTACTGGTCGTTCACGCATCGCATAAAAAAGGGGAATGATGTGCAGGTAGTCACAAGCAAGCCACATGAGTCGATCACTGTCGAAGACAAGCAGAACGAACGTTATGCTATCTGCTGGTGCGCCCTGGAACCTCACCGCTTTCAGACCGGCGAAGCGGTCAACCGCTGGCGCAAAACGAGCCTGAGTTACTGCATCGCCAACCGGAGCGTTGGTGAGCTCAGCCCTGCGGAGTGGGACGCCGCTATCGAGCGTGCGTTTGATTCATGGGCCAGGGTATCTCCCCTCAGATTCTCCCGCACCGAAGATCGTTTTGAGGCCGATCTGTTACTTGATGTGACGAGGACCAACTGGTATTCCCAGGAAACATACGGTGGTCTGTTGGGTTGGGCCATGATGCCACGTGGCGACAACTTTGATGGCCAACTCACTGCCATGTTCGTTGCCGACGGGCTCTGGTCAGCGGGTGAGACTCGCCGGGAAAAGTCCGTTTTTCTACAGGCTGTCATGGCACACGAGATCGGTCACCTGCTGGGCATGGACCATACGATCCCACAAACGGCGCTGATGTACCCGTATTACCGGCCCGGCTTGGTCACGCCACATGACGTGGACGACATCCCCCGCATAAGTGAGTTGTACCCCTACAGCCCTTATTAGAATTGCTGGGCCGGATTGAGTGGCCCTGGGAACGAAAAGAACGAGGCTTCCGCAGTACGAACGGTGGCACCCTTCTTCAGACTGGAAATGAGGTGAGTGAATAACTACAATTGCAGTTATTGAATATCCGTCAAGATGTGAACCTGAAGACGCGTGTTGTCCCTTCCCCGCGCGTGGCATCCTTAAGTCGACTGACGGGGAGAGTGCCTGATGAAGACGTGGATCTTTCTTCTCTCGCTGCTGCTGACAGGCGTCGGCCGGGCGGCTGACAGCCCGCCAGCGGTGATAGCGCTGTTCCAGCAGAGCTGCGTCAAATGCCATGGCAAAGGTGGCAAGGCCAAGGGAGAGGTAAACCTGCTGAAGATTCGCACGGCAGCAGATCTAACCGCTG
>JAYGDG010000054.1:0-8837 GCA_046583015.1 Pirellulaceae bacterium
AATCGAATTCGCGAGGGTTTCCCGCTGAATATAGTCCGAGAATTCATCAACTGCGGCGGCCAACTCGCCTTCGGCGCCGACGATGGCCACTTCGATTCGGTCGGTAAACTGGCAGTCCAGTTCCTTGCGGCGTTCTTGGATCAAGCGGACCAGGTCCCGGGCATAACCTTCCTTGAGAAGGTCGTCGGTCAACTCGGTCGCCAGCACGACCACGCAGTTTTGACCTTGCGCCGCTGCCCATCCTTCCCTGGCTTGCAAGCGGACCTCGATATCTTCCTGGTCCAGTTGTATTGTCTCCTCCCCCAAGTCGAGATCCACCTGGCCGTTTTGGTTCAAATCGGCCAGCATCGCTCCCCCATCAATCCCTTGCAGGGCTTGCTTGACCTTCGGCATCAGTTTCCCGACACGTGGCCCCAGACGTTTGAAGTTCGGCACCACCTGGTAGGTAATGTACTCTTCGACTTCCTGCGCATAGGTTACTTCCTTAACGTTCAATTCTTCCCTTAGCAACTGATCATGTTCTTGCAGCCAGTCCTGATGCTCTGTCTGGCCAAGAATGACTTCCACCTTGGCCAGCGGTTGGCGAACTTTCAGGGCCGCTTCCATGCGGGCGCTGCGACCGAGCGAGGCAATTTCACGCAGGACGGTCATTTGTTCCGAGAGGGTACGATCACTGCGCGCTTCGCTGGGCTCTGGGTAATCGCAAAGATGGACACTTTCCGCGGTCCGTCCGTCAAAAACGGCGGTCAGATTCTGCCAAAGAGTTTCCGCCAGGAAAGGTGTCAGCGGAGCGATCAGCTTACTGAGCGTTAGCAGGGACTCGTGGAGCGTCCAATAGGCATCCATTTTCTGCGGGTCAGCCCGCTCAGCACTCCAAAACCGATCACGACTGCGGCGTACGTACCAGTTACTCAGAGCGTCGACAAAATCGTTCAGGCAATTGGCGGCTGCGTAATTGTCGTAAGCATCCATCCGCTCGATGACGATCCGGTTCGTCTCGTTCAGTTCGCCCAGCAGCCAGCGGTCCAATTCACCACGCTGGTCCACCGCTCGATAGCTGGCCGCCTGTGCCAGGACGTCGGCAGTCAGTTGCCCGGCGTCACCGGAGATTTCTTCGGCGGGGTTAAAACCATCGATATTGGCATAGATATTAAAGAAGCTAAACACATTCCAGAGTCGCAAGAGAAACTCGGGAATACTGGCCTTAATCGTCTGTTCTTTGTAACGAATTGGCGTCCAGGGCGCCTGGTTGGCAAAAAAGAACCAGCGGAGGGCATCAGCGCCGTAGCGATCGAAAATCTCCTGGGGTTCCCGATAGTTCCGCAAACTCTTGGACATCTTGCGACCATCTTCGCCCAGCATCAATCCCAGCACGATGCAATTACGGAAGGGGTGCGGGAATTCATGGACGGGGGTCGCCTCATCGCCCCCCTGGTCGTCACTGCCCGGCCCAAACAGCATCGTGCTGATTGCCAGCTGGCTATAAAACCAGCCACGTGTCTGGTCGAGTGCTTCGCTAATAAAATCGGCCGGGAACTGATCGGCAAACGCTTCCTGTCCCTGGTGGGGATAGCCCCACTGGGCAAAGGGCATGGCTCCCGAATCGTACCAGCAGTCAATCACCTCGGTGACCCGCTGCATCCGCGCCCCTTCAGCAAAAGGTGAATCGTAGGTAATGGCGTCGATGTAGGGTTTGTGAACCTTAAGATCTTCCACCAGCTCGGGATTCTCTTGCTTAGCCTGTTCCCAAACCTGGGTCCCATCGACACCCGGTTTATCGAGCAGTTGCTGGTAGCAGCCGACTGCTTCCTGTTTACCTGTTTCTTCGCAGACCCAGATCGGCAGCGGCGTACCCCAGTAGCGCTCTCTGGAGAGGGCCCAGTCGACATTTGACTCAAGGAACTTACCGAATCGCCCATCGCGGATATGTTCTGGTTGCCATTGGATCTGCTGGTTATTACTGAGCATCTGCTCTTTAAATTCCGTAGTCCGGATAAACCAACTGTGGCGCGGATACTGGATGAGGGGATCCTGTTCCGCTCTCCAGCAGAACGGATAATCATGAAGGTATTGTTCGAGGTGATAGAGTTTGCCTTCTTCACGAAGCTGGCGGGAAATATCCTTGTCTGCTTCCTTCACCCAGCGCCCCTGGTAGCCGGGGGTTTCTTCGGTAAATTTTCCATCGGGGCCAACCGAGCAGATCAACTGTGGTCCACTGTCGTCAACAAACCGCTGCTGCTGCTCGAGCAGCACGTCGAAATCGACCTCGCCAAAGGCGGGCGCCTGGTGGACCACCCCGGTTCCACTCTCGGTGGTAACAAAGTCGCCGGCCACGACCCGCCAGGCAACATGCTGCGTCTGGCCGTCTTGCAGGGTTCCGGTGGTTTCACCATCCTGCTGGTAATAGTAGTCAAAGGGGGGCCGGTAGCGCTGTCCAAGCAGTTCACTACCGAGGCAAGTTTCCACGACCTGCAACGTCTGTTTCTTTTTCTCTGCCACGGTTTCGACCAGCGAGGCGGCCAGGATCAGCCGGTCCCCGGTCTCTTCTTCCTCGACCGTGGCATACTCCAATTCCGGGTTAACCGCTACGAACTGGTTGCTGGGGAGCGTCCAGGGCGTGGTGGTCCAAACCAGCAGGCTGGTGTCCGGTTTCTCGCAAAGGGGAAAACGAACATAGACACTCGGATCGGCCACTTCCCGGTACCCCTGCCCCACTTCCCCGGCGCTCAGTGCCGTTCCTCCCTGGGCCCACCACCAGACAATCTTATACCCCTGGTATAGCAGGCCTCGGTCGAAGAGATTCTGCAATGACCACCAGACGCTCTCGACGTAAGACTGTTCATAGGTGACGTAGGCATCATCCAGGTGAATCCAGAATCCGAGACGTTCGGTCAAGCGTTCCCACTCTTGCATGTAGCGCCAGACACTTTCCTGGCACTTATGAATAAACGGTTCCACGCCGAACGCTTCAATTTCTTCTTTCGAGTGGATTCCCAATTCCTTACAGACTTCCACTTCCACGGGCAAGCCGTGGGTATCCCAACCGGCTTTCCGCTGGCAGCGAAATCCTCGCATCGTGCGATAACGGGGAAAGAGATCCTTGATGGCGCGTGTCAGGCAATGCCCTGGATGGGGCATCCCGTTGGCGGTGGGTGGCCCCTCAAAGAAGACGAAGTTCTCAGCGCCGCTCCGCTGCTGTAACGACTTGTCGTAAATCTGCGAGTCTTTCCAGAACTGAAGTACCTGTTCTTCCAGCTGAGGAAAGGGAGGGTTGCTAGGTACCTCTGGAAACATGAAAGTCCGATCCGGGCGTTGGCTCAGGGATTCAGCAAGGCAACGCTCTCAGCGCCAACATCGCTACTGCCCAATGAAAAGGTTATCAGTCGGTCGATTTTTTTTTCGGCTTATCGTCGTCCTCTTGAGCATCCCCAGTCGGCTTGCCAAACGAGTCGTCGCCGGGAAAATCGACGCTTTTGCTGTCAAAGTCGTCGCCAAAATTATCTTCATTGGCGTCGTAATCTTCGTCCAGTTCTTCTTCGAAGTCGTCATCGAATTCATCATCGAAGTCATCGTCATCGAAGTCCTCGAACTCGTCGGCCTCTTCGGTCTCCTTGGTCTCCTTGGTCTCCTTGGTCTCCTTGGTGCTTCCTGCATCTTGACCACCCGAGTCAGCGTCATCATCATCCGGCTGATCATCGTCTTTATCCTCTTGCTGGTCTTCTGCGACCGGAGAAACAACCTGAGACCAGGGCTGCTCTACCTGAGAATCGTCGTCGGTGGCATTTGCCATCGTAGCCATATTTTCCTGGAGACCCTCTGGCTCAACCAGGCCAGTTCTACCTGCAACCATTTCCGCTTACCCTCACTTAAAATCACGAACAAACAACTGAAGAAGAACCAATCTAAAGAGTCCTTCTCAACTAGACAACGGGAGACCGGAATGTTAGCGAGTATGATTTCCCGGACCAGGAAGCTTTCCTGCCAAACCGGCCATGGTTACTGACTTATCGAGACCGACCGAAAACCCTATTCTGCTAATCTGATACGTTCCCTGCGAATTGTCAAGATAGGAACTATCCAAGTGGCTGACAGATCTGGCGGGGAGCTTTTGTGAGCTGCTGAGAGGTGGCGCACCCTTTAGGCGACACGAAATTGTTCGATATCCTCGGTCCGCCCCAAAACGATCAAAACATCGTCCGGTCGCAATACATAACTGGCTTGTGGATTGAACTGAATCGGACCCTCCAGTTGCTTGACACCGACCACCAGCAAGCGAAACTGCTGGCCAATCTGACTGTCGCCAATGGTCTGGCCTGCCAGGGCGCTATTGGCTGTCACATCCACTTCGTCCAGTTCCACATCAAGATCCTCGTTACCGGCTACGACATGCATCAACTCCGCCGTCGATGGTCGCGTCACCAGTCGCGTCATCTGTTGGGCCCCGATAACTGCCGGCATCACGACTCGGTCGGCGCCGGCCTGTAGCAGTTTACGTTTGGTGCTGGCATGTTCCGCCCGCGAGATAATATGCACATCCGGGTTTAGTTCCCGACATGTCAGTGCGATAAAGACGTTCTCAGCATCATGGGGCAAGACCGAGATGACGGTTTTGGCAGCCTCGATGCCGGCCGCCAGCAGAACATCTTCCTCGGTTGCGTCTCCCATGAAATAGAGACACTCGTTATTCTTGGCTTCGGCGATCCGTTCCGCCTCGTTGTCGATAATGACCACGGGATAGCCTTGCGCCCTGAGGTCACTGGCCAACATCACTCCCATGCGACCAAATCCACAAATAATCACATGGTCGTTCAAGCCTTCAATTTCGCGTTTCATCTTTCGACCTTCCAGGACACGTTCGAGTTCTCCCTCGAACAAGATTTGGATGAATCCTCCGACGGTATAAGCCGCCGCCGAGATACCGAACACGATCAGCAGGATCGTAAAAACCTTTAGACCAGGGTCATCAATTTGGCTGCGCTCTCCATACCCCACGCTGGAAATCGTAATCACGACCATCCAGACAGCATCCAGCCAGCTGTAATCACCGCGCCAGTGATAGACGCCCACCGCGACCATGAAAATTGCCAGCAGTACGAGAGCGCCCAGTTTAACCTTCTGCAGTGGCGTTTTCATGTGTGAAACTCGGAGTTAAAGCGGACGTAATCGGCCGTTAAATCGCTCGTCCAAAATCGTGCGGCTGCCGTACCAGACTTCAATTCCACAACAATTGATGTATCCACATTGTCTGCAATCGATGCCGACACCTGGGCCACGTCAAAGGTCAGCGGCGAACCCTGCTGGTAAAGATCAAAGCCATTGATGGCAACCCGCACCTGGTCCGGGTCAATTTCCACACCGGCATAACCAACTGCTGAAATGATCCGCCCCCAATTAGGATCGGCACCGGCCACGCCGGCCTTCACCAGGTTGCTGTTAGCAATCGTCTGGGCGATCTGCCGGGCTTCCTCGCGACTGCTGGCCCCTTGCACATCAATCGTGATCAAGTGAGAAGAACCTTCTCCGTCGGCAGGTATCTGCTTCGCCAGTTCGACGCAAACGGAATCCAGTGCCTGGCAGAATTGCTCCAGCGCCTGACCGCTCAAAGTGGACCCGCCACTGGCCCCGCTGGCCAACAATAAAACCGTATCATTGGTGCTCGTATGCCCTTCGACGCTGATGCAATTAAAGCTCTGCTCGATGGCCCGTCCCAGCGCTACCTGCAGGTCTTCTGCTTCCACGGTTGCATCGGTCATGACCACGGCCAGCATCGTGGCCATATTGGGACCAATCATCCCCGCTCCCTTGGCCATGCCTGCCAGTCGGACCTGCTGGCCATCGATTTCCAGCGCCGTCGAGGCCACCTTGGGTCCCTGGTCGGTCGTTAAAATCCCGCTGGCCGCTGCCATGAAGGCAGCCTGATCGTTTCTCAACTCTAGGACGGCTTGCCCAGCTGCCGGAAGAACCTTCTCCATCGGCAAGTACTCACCGATAATACCGGTCGACATGACCAGCGCCTGATCCAACTGGGCCTCGCAGGCGGCGGCGGCCGAAGCTGCCATCGCCTGCACATCCTGCCAGCCCTGCTGGCCGGTACAAGCATTGGCGTTGCCGGAATTGATCACCACCACGCGGACATCCGCCGACGGGGTGCGTTGGCGATCCCAAGCCACCGGTGCGGCAAAAACCCGGTTGCGCGTGTAGACACCAGCTCCGGTAGTGCCCGCATCGCAACTTACCAGCACGTAATCAGCGCAACTGGCATCCTGCTTGATTCCACAATGAAGTGCACTCCACTGAAATCCTGCTGGAAGTGAAATGTCCATCCGGGTCTTAGCTCCGTTCGATTAGTGCCGTTGTCTCGGCAACGTCGAACATCAAGTTCATGTTCTGCACAGCGGCACCGGCGGCACCCTTGACCAGGTTATCCAGGCAACTGATAACCACCACATGATCCCCCACGCGATGGACGGTCAAATCGCAGTAATTCGTTCCCTTCACAAAACGAGTCGCTGGCGGATGATCAACAACACGAACAAAGGGTTCATCCTGGTAGCAGCTTTTCAACTCCGCCAGCAAGCCGGCCGAATCCAGGTCAGTCGTGGCACGGGCGTAAGCAGTGGTCAAAATCCCGCGTTCCATGGGAATCAAGTGAGGCGTAAAAACCACCTCCACCGTTCCCTCCACCTGGCTGCTGAGAACCTGGTTGATTTCAGGTGTGTGACGATGCTTCCCAACGTTGTAAGCCGTCACACTGTCATGACACTCCACGAAATGTGTCACGGAACTGGGATTGCGGCCGGCACCACTGACACCACTCTTGGAATCCACGATCAGACCCACTGGATCCACATGGCCACCTTTCAACAGCGGGGCCAGGGCCAAGATAGCGGATGTCGGATAACAGCCCGGATTAGCCACCAGCGGCGCTGCCGGAATCGACTCGCGAAACAACTCCGGCAATCCATAGACCGTCTGGCCCAGCCGCTCCGGATCCGGATGCTGATGGTCGTACCAGTGTTCATAGACAGCCAGCTCATCGAGCCGGTAGTCAGCACTCAAGTCGACCACGCGGAGGCCTTGAGAGAGCAGCGGTTTCACCGCCGCCGCCGAGGCCGCGTGGGGCAGACAACTAAACACACAATCACAAGTTGCGGCCAAATCAACCGCTTCAATCTGCTCCAGGTTTATGTCGAGGCGACCGAACAGCACCGGATGAACCTCGGACAGATGCGGTCGACCGTCCTGGCGACTGGTTAAGGCCGTGATTTGCGCATCCGGGTGACGCAGCAGGATCTTGATCAATTCCAGGGCTGCATAGCCGGTTGCTCCCAGTATTCCCACTCGCACGGTCATCACAGCTACCTCGTAAATCGGACTTTCTGTGGCGTTAGTATATAGCCTGCTAAGCCAGTTCCCCTAGAGGAGTTTTTACAGTGTCGGCGCCACGCGACCAGGACACTTCCTGGCGTTTCAACTGGCCAACCAGGGTACTTCCTTTAACAGGCCAATCAACTCTCCCAAAATCATACTACTGGCGCCCCAAATCACCTGCTCCCCGATACAAATTGCCGGTGCGCTAAAGTCAAAGCCGCGCCCTTGAACGGGGCGCTGCTGATGAACTTCCGCACTTAGCAGCGAAGCCACTGGTACTTCAATGACATCCGCCACCTCGTGTGGGTTCGCGCTGTATGACAACGGATGCTGGCAACTGGCCAGCACGGGTGTCACCCAAAAGTCACTGGCAAAGACCCACAGCGGGGTTAAGTGACCGATTACCTGTTGCCGCGGAAGGGCGACACCGAGTTCTTCCTGGAATTCTCGCAGTGCCGCCGTCTCCACATCTTCACCACTCTCCATGGCCCCGCCAGGAAAACAGACTTGCCCCGCGTGCTGGTCCATCTCCACCGGCCGCAGTGTCATCGGTATTTGCCAGCCATTGGCAGTTTCGCAGAGTACCACCAGTACCGCCGCTGCCCGGGTCGTCGGCAACACGGGACCCCGGTGTCTGCCGAAACAGAGGCTGGCAGCAAAGGGGCGGTGGGCAGCAGTACCGGGAAGTGGTTGTTGCAAGCGATCTGCCAGCAAGGCAGGTAAATCGAGCGGACTCACTGGCGATCCTGGGTTAGGGGGACAATTCATAAACTTCGTAATAGCTGCGCTGGTTGGGAAGCGGATAAATCCTTTTCAGTGGTAATCGGGCAACGCTGGAAAAGCGGGGACGAACGATGTAACGAGCCTGGTATTTTTTTCTCAGCGTCAGCAACTGCTGCCGGTTCATTGAAGCAAACCCTGTTGGAATCACTTGGCCGGCAAACAAATCCTGGGTTCGCTGATACCACTGAACCAGTCCTGGGGCATCCTGGGGTACGTCTTTCCAGCAGACCACTTCCGCCCGCTGGGCATACCATTTGAATGTCTGTTGTCGCCGGGGCGTCACAAAGATGGCGTCGGCAGGTGTTTCTCTCCGTATCCAGCGACAGACGTTAACCCAGTCCTGGTAGATCTGGCGGGTCTTTTCCATCCCGGCCCGGGCCCGCGGAAGTGACTGCCGGTCAGCCGCGGGCCTTGGATCCGTTCGCCGCTGGAGGTAATCGACAGCCAGGTAGCAACTGGCACCGGCAATCAGTAGCGACACGGCGTAGGTGGCCAGTCGCGGTACAGCCACCGACCACTGCTGCATCACTCGAACCACCGTAAAAATCAGACCCAGGGGAAGCAGGGCATCGGCCAGGCGATACCAGTAGAACCGCAAGAGCGAGGCCGCCGTTGCGCTCGGCTGCGGCAGCAGCAGGGTAATCAGCAAGCCCGCGGCAGAAATCAGCATCGCTCCCATCACC
>JAYGDG010000085.1:0-3136 GCA_046583015.1 Pirellulaceae bacterium
ATATTGATTGGGGCGGTGTGATGGTAGGCCCGGTTGGTACCCCAGTAGTTGGCGAGCATAGAGACATCGAGGTACCAGCTCTGGACCTTCTGGGTTCGATTTTGGATGACTTCCACGGCTTTGGGGCTGAAGGAGACAGGGGCCAGGCCGGGAGGACAGCTGAGGCATTTTTGCGATCCCGAGTAGATTGCATCGATATTCCACGCATCAACTTCGACAGGTACCCCGCCCAGCGACGTCACGGCGTCAACCACTAGTAGTGAGTCATGTTCATGGACCCGGCGAGAAATTTCTTCCAGCGGTTGCCATGCTCCCGTAGACGTTTCGGCCATCACGATGCCGACCAGTTTGGGATGGCTGGTTTCCAGTGCTTCGGCCAGGTCGTCTGGGCGAAACACTTCTCCCCAGGGTCGCTCTACGCGGGTAACTTGGGCGCCGGCTCTTTCTGCGACATCTGCCATCCGCATCCCGAACACACCATTGACACAGATGACCACGGGGTCCCCCGGTTCAACGAGGTTGACGATGGTGGTTTCCATGCCGGCAGAGCCGGTGGCACTGATTGCCATGGTCATCTCATTGCTTGTCCGAAACAGGTCGCGCAGCATAGTTTGCAGGTCGTTCATGACCTGCAAATAGTAGGGGTCCAGGTGTCCTACGGTAGGTTTGCCGATGGCTTCCAGGACTCTCGGATGGATATCACTGGGACCGGGTCCCATGAGGGTTCGGATGGGCGGATTCAGTGGAGCGCTCACGGGGTCGAGATCCTTCTGGCTAGAGGTGCACTAGTCGTCACCGGTTGGCGATGGTTTTTGGATAAGCTGGCTGATGGCCTTGAATTCGGGACAATTGGAAGTCGCACACCATTCAAACAGGACGGCCTCGGTGCTGGTGATCGTAGCTCCGCAGGCTTCCATGCGGTTGATGGCAGTTTCGGCATCGATCGCATGGCGTGACGAAATGGCGTCGCGAGCCAGGTAGACATGGAAACCTTCGGCCAGCAAGTCCAGCACGGTCTGTTGAATACAGACATGGGCTTCAATGCCGCTGACTAAGATCTTATGGATCCCTGTTTTGCTCCAGTTAGCAAAGAGGTCGCCAATTTCACCACAACTAAACATCCTTTTGCTGGAGATGTCTGTTATCATTTCGGCTATTTCGGGAATCGTGGGTCCCAGGCCTTCAGGGTACTGCTCGGTCCCGGCTACTGGTAAACCGAGCAGTTGCGCGCCTTCGATCAGGCGCTGGATGTTCCAGGCTAAGCGAGCGTGATCTTGTACCGCGGCAGCCAGTTTTCCCTGTACATCAACAACCAGTAATGCCGTATCGTGACGCGACATCAATTCCGGGCTGCGCGATAATTGCGTAGATGATTCCATAGGCTGCAGAATAAACCATTACGAGGGTGCCGTGAAGTCGGGCGACAGGGATCCTGAGATGCTATCCCCTGGAGTTCCCGGACTGTTTGCGTCACAATAGAGGCTTAGTCGATTAGCTTAGTAAGGTTGAGTGAGTTCCTTTGTTTTGGGCTCGACACTTCCGGACCCGGTTACCGATTCCTTCCAGGGGTTACGATGACATTTCACGCTACCACGATTCTCACCGTTCGGCACCAGGGTCAAGTTGCCATCGGGGGTGACGGACAGGTGACGCTCGGCTCTGCAGTCATGAAGGCTGATGCGTCGAAAATCCGGCGCATGTTAGACGGGCAGGTTTTATGTGGATTTGCGGGGACCAGTGCTGATGCCTTCGCGCTGATGGAACGGTTTGAAGCCAAGTTGCTGGAATACCCGGGAAATATGCCACGGGCGGCGATTGAATTAGCCAAGGAATGGCGTACTGACCGAGCCTTACGGCGACTGGAGGCCTTGATGGCGGTGGTTGATTGCAAGGATACGTTGCTCTTGAGCGGTACCGGTGACGTGATTCAACCGACCGATGGAATTGTGGGAATTGGTTCTGGCGGTAACTATGCCCTGGCAGCGGCTCGATCACTGGTGAGACATACCCAGCTAGGTGCCGCGGAAGTGGTTAAGAAATCGTTGGAAATCGCTGCTGAAATCGACATCTATACCAATAATAATATTACCGTGGAAGAAATTGAAGAGTAGTTGCCCATGCCAGACACAGTGCTTTCCACAAACGAGATGACGCCCCGCGAAATTGTTAAAGCGCTGGACCGTTACATTGTCGGCCAGGATGATGCTAAACGGGCAGTCGCGGTGGCGATTCGCAACCGTTGGAGGCGACAGCAACTCTCAGACGATCTGCGAAATGAAGTGGCTCCCAAAAATATCCTGATGATCGGATCCACAGGAGTTGGGAAAACCGAAATCGCCCGCCGCCTGGCTCGCCTTACCGGCGCACCCTTCATAAAAGTCGAAGCCACGAAGTATACCGAGGTGGGATACTATGGGCGCGACGTGGAAAGCATGGTCCGTGACCTGGTGGAAAATGCGATTGGCCTGGTGCGTGAACGGGAACGCACAGCGGTTGAACAGGAAGCCAAGTCGATGGTTACTGATCGCCTCGTGGATTTGCTAGTCCCTCAGCCGATTACGATGGCCGGAGGTGATGGAGAAACCGATCAGCTAGAACAGTATCAACGGACGCGGGAAAAAATGAAGGCGATGCTGGCGGGCGGAGAACTTGAACAGCGCAAAGTCGAATTGTCCGTTGAACACAAGGCGGCTCCTGTCATGCTCGGTGGCATGGGAATGGAGCAGATGGATTTTGACCTGCAGGGGATGTTCGAGAAGCTTATGCCTAAATCGAGTCAGCAGCGGGAAATGACCGTGGCAGAAGCCCGGCAAGTGCTGTTCGACCAAGAGTGTGAGGCGATGTTAGATCCCGAAAAGATCAATTCGACCGCGGTCGAATTGGCAGAAAATGTCGGCATCATTTTTCTTGATGAATTGGACAAGGTGGCTTCCGGCGAATCAAAAGGGGCGGATGTCTCGCGACAAGGTGTCCAGCGTGACCTGTTGCCAATCGTAGAAGGAACTACGGTTCAAACACGTTATGGAAATGTCCGGACCGATCATATCCTCTTTGTGGCCGCAGGCGCCTTTCATCGTAGTAAACCAAGTGATTTGATGCCGGAGTTACAGGGGCGGTTTCCGATTCGTGTAGAACT
>JAYGDG010000115.1:0-3207 GCA_046583015.1 Pirellulaceae bacterium
GATATCGACTCCCAGCCCGGTCACGTAATCGTGGGCGACAAAAAGCGTTCCTGGCTCCGGCCCGATCGCGATTACCGAGGGATATTCCACCAGCGGATCGCAGGCAAAAAGTGTCGCCTTGAACCCGTCCGGCACCGTCAGGGGAGGAAATCGCTTTTCGGTCTCGGGGCCGACCTGATCTGCCCCGGCTGCTTCCGACGTCGCCGGTGCCTGCTTGTCCTGCGGCGTCACGAGATCCGCTGCCAGGAGCGCCACCGCCGCGAGTAATAATCCAGCAGATGCAAGAACGAGCTTGGATTGCATTCAAATACACCCTGCTGACTTCATGACCCAGGTACCGAATCGATGTTAGATGAATCTGTATTGTGTTCGTCAAACGAAGCAAATGCGATCACTTCTCCAAGAGATTTCCGCTGTTAGTCACTGGTTGTTTGCGTTCAAACAAATCGTTCTCTGCCGCCCGCGTGAATCTGGTGGTGCAGTCGGGGGAGGCGACAGGCAGAGAGGCATAAAATTTCTGTCCATCTTGAGTAGATTCATAAATCCATGCACCGAAGCAGGTATTAGAATAGTCGAGTTGTTTACCTGTTTTGAGTTCTTGCTCCAGGAATCATGACATATGAACCAGGATGCAAAACCAGTGGTCCCGGGCTGGTACTGGGTGATCGCGATTGTGGCACTGCTCTGGAACCTGATGGGATGTGCCGCTTTCGGAATGGAATTATTCGCCCAGGAAAAAATGCTGGAGACGATGACACCGGATCAGCCTGGCGGCTGTGATCGTGCAGATGTTCTACACGATGATCGTTGCCGGGGGATTGGAAGTGATGGGGCCATCGGGCGCCATCATGCCAGCCGTGGTCATCGTCCTCGCGGGAGTCCTTGCCTGGTTTTCACACTGGGCCAAAGGCAAGAGCTGGCTCGGCGTTTGATCGACTCGTCTCACTCCAAGCCGTTACAGGTAACGAGCCATGGGGAGAGTTTTCCAGAAGCGCACCCAGGAGGATTCGAACCTCCGACCTGCGGATTAGAAGTCCGCGAGTGCTCCCCGCAACCCCTTGCCACTACCCACAAATATTTTGTGCGCGTATTGTGCGCGCTTTGCACCTTTTAAACGTCGCAGGCCAAGCACATATTAGTTCGGCCAGATCAGGGTCTTCGTGCGCCAACTGCTTCGGATTCTGCTTCCTGCGCTCCGTCGGTCTTACTCTACACGTCTTCTTGTGAGTTAGCTTTTCTTCGCCGACGAATCCAGTAAAGAATCGTCCCGAAGAGAATCACCGGCGCGACTATCATGGTGCTGACAATCACGCGGGTCCAACCAGGAAAAAAACGGTCGTGCGAGACCGTGCGAAACACCACTGGTCGTTCGATTGTCTCTTGGGATTCAGACTTATGAAAGTACAATTCGTCAATGCCTCGGCGAGGCGACGAATCGTCGACAAACTCGGTCAACCATTTTGGAAATACGACGTCTTTTGGAAATACGACATCTACGTTTGTCTCGCGATGTAGATCCTGATGATAGTAGTCGGTCATTTGGCCCGACCAGAGAGTTCTGCCAGGCCATGATCCGTTCGCGCCAATACGGCCATCGTATCTTGCGTCGGACAATAAGAAGACCCTCAGTTTTCGAGGCGTCGTCTCTACGGGTGTGTCTTCGATGAATGGCTCGCGATAGGGATAGAACGGCGATTCCGTCTTAAACGACATCCGAACGGCTTTGCTGGTTAACTCGTGGGACTCGCCATTCTTCGAAAGCTTGAATGCAGTGATGACCCAACGTTGATCGGTGTAGATCTTGAGCCAGTCTTCAAGAGAATCACTTGTCGGATACTCGTGTTCGTCGAGCCACGTCTTAACTGCAGCGGCATCTTCTCCTCGAAGCACGGTTGCCTCGTAGCCTGCCACATCGTATCGTCCCAGTACTTCTACCCCATCGCTTAGACTCGCGCGTTTGGAGTCGTCAAATGGCCAAGGACCGAGGCCAAATCGTGTGACAAATTTCGTCTTGTATTCCACTTTTGCTTCTGTTTGCAGATGTAGAGTACTACGGATCTGCAAGCCATCGACCTCAACGATCGTAGGAACGGACGGCGTGGGAACAAGAAAGCCAAGGTCAGGTGCGTCGGTGTCGAATTTGGCAACGCGAGTGAAATGTTCGATCTTTGTCGTTGGATCCCAAACGATGAAGGCAAATTCATCTCGGATCGCGACACTAAATCCTCGCTGTGGAACGACTGCACAACCTGTCGCGTGGTTTTGATTCGTCAGCCAATTCAATAGCGAAGTCAGACAAATCGTAATCAACAGCAACCATTTCATTGGAGACTCTCCTCTTTAGCCTAAGTCATACTATAGATATAGGTGCCTTGGGATGTTTAAATATTCCAACATTCAATGAGCCGCCTCCGCCCCACCAACCGCGTCGATCGGTGCCCACTAGGCAGTGGGCGGATAAGACCGAGCAGGGTTCGCAAAGCGCGTCCTTGGTGCGCGGGCAGATGTCTACAGCGCTAAGGATGAGCCGGTCGTGCCACCGTAGCAACCGCGCTGCCGCCCGATCTGACGGAACCCTTTTGGCCCGGCATTGGTTTGTGTGCGCTTTGTGCGCAAAACAGACTAAAACAGAGCATTCGGCGACTGCGGGCGACCGGCAGGGTTGCGCATGAAAACAGCCCCAAAGCGTTTAAAACAACACGTTATGGGGCTGTTCCTCAAGCGCACCCAGCAGGATTCGAACCTGCGACCTGCGGATTAGAAGTCCGCGAGTGCTCTCCGCAATCGCTTGCCACTACGCACTTTACAGTAGGCGCAAATCTTTTGTGCACGTATTGTGCGCGCTTTGCACCTTTTAAACGTCGCAGGCCACGCCCGCCACCGTGTCCGGGGCCATGTCGCCGCCGCCATAGGAGAGCTTGGCAACCGCCGTGCGCCTTTGCTCCATGAAGGTCTTCGCATAGATCTTCATGGTCATGTCCAGAGTCTTGTGGCCTAACAAGGTCTGAACCGTCCGGGGGTCTGCGCCATTCATGATCAGGTCGGTCGCGAAGGTGTGCCGGGTGGAGTGCAAGTCCACAACCTCCACCGTATTCACACGCATGACGGCAAGCGTTTTCTGCAGAATGAACCGCCGGCCAGCATCCGGCGACCATTACTTTGAAACCACACTAAACATATCGATGAAATACCCAATGAATGGGAGTT
>JAYGDG010000120.1:0-4266 GCA_046583015.1 Pirellulaceae bacterium
TGATCTGTACCGGCAGCGATACGAGCAGCTACTTGCCAAGGCTCGCACCCAGGACAAGGAAATCAACAATCGGCAGCGCCAGGCGAAGGTTCAATTCCTGCAAGACAAGGGGATTGAAACCAAGGGGAAAAATATTCAACAGCTGATCAAGGCACTGCCCAAAGATCAGCGACCTCAGCGGCACCTGGGCCTCTCCTATACGGACCTGGGTGTCCGGAAAGTACTCAAGAAACGGATCGAGTATCTCAGTCGCATGCTGAAGACTTACCAGGCACAAAGCCTGACGGTCTATAGTGGTCCTTCGAATCACTACAGTTCCAATAAAGAGTGGAACGGTATTCCCCAGAATCGTCAGGGACCCATTGTACCGGTTAGTATCCTGACAGGTGGTTCGATTCAAACACCTGGTGAACAGGTGACACCTGGCATCTTGTCAGCTAGCGGCTTGCAGGCGAAAGGTGATATCACGAGCATTGCCAAGGGAACCACTGGACGCCGGCTCGACCTGGCAAAGTGGATTGCCAGTCGACAGAATCCATTTACCGCCCGTGTTATCGTGAACCGGGTCTGGCAACATCACTTCGGCAACCGAGGAATCGTTGCCACACCTAATAACTTCGGAGTCACCGGGAGTCGTCCGACACATCCGGAACTTCTCGACCACTTGGCTATTTGGTTCATGGATCATGATTGGTCCATCAAGAAGCTGCACGCCTACATCATGTCGAGCGAGGTCTACCAGCGTTCCGCTGCTCATCCAGATATTGAGTTGGTAGCAGAAAAAGACCCGGATAATCAACTGCTGGCTTATTACCCGGTGCGACGCCTGACTGCCGAGGAACTGCGTGACAGCATGCTGGCAGTCAGCGGGGAACTCGACACAACGATGGGTGGGCCCGGGATTTATCCGGAAATCAACTGGGAAGTCGCCATTCAGCCGATTCACGTGATGGGCTCGGTCTCTCCGGCCTGGCAACCATCATTGACACCGAGCCGGCGCAATCGCCGCTCCGTTTACGTTTACAAGCAGCGCAACCGGGCGTATCCCATGCAAGAGGTATTCAATAAACCAGAGAGCACGACCAGTTGTGACCGGCGTGATCAAACAACGGTAGTTCCTCAGGCTTTCACACTCTTGAATTCACAGAACACCCATGATCGGGCCCTGGCGATGGCGGCCAGGATTGCCGGGCAGGCAAAGTCGCCGCGGCAGCAGGTTGTCCATGCTTTCCGAACAGCCTTGGGCCGGGCACCGAGCGAGGGGCAATTGAAGTTGGTACTGCGGCATTATGAGAAAATGCTGGCTCACCATCGACAGCATCTTCCAGTCAAGGTAGCCAGGCCGACAGAAATTGTCCGCGAGATGACCGAGGAAATGACCGGGGAAGACTTTTCCTGGACCGAACAGCTTGATATTTACTCCCACCCTGGTTACATCCCGGACCTGCAGCCCTGGGACGTTACTGCCGAGGTGCGAGCCCTGGCGGAAGTCTGCCTCGTTTTGTTTAACAGTAACGAGTTCATTTACGTTTACTAAAACCGATCATGAATCCCAATACAATTTCACGTCGCAATTTTATGTACGGCCTCGGCAGCACGTTGGGGACGGTGGCTTTTAACGCGCTGTTGCAACAGCAACTTGCTGCGGAAGAAAAACCTGGCAAATCACCGTTGGCACCCAAGCCAGTCCATCATCCGCCACGGGCAAAACGCTGTGTGTTTATCTTCCTGGAAGGTGGACCCAGTCACATCGATACGTTTGACCCCAAACCGAAACTGGCGGAGCTTCATGAGCAGAAGTTCCAGCGCAAGGAGAAATTTGTTTCGAACATGGGGAATGGAACTCGCTATTACGTTGCCAGTCCGTTTAAATTCAAGCAGGTGTCTGACGGTGGTATCCAGATGAATACCGAGTTCGAACAACTCTCGACCGTGGCCGAGGAACTCTGCCTGTATCACGGCTTACATGGAGAATCGATCAATCACCCGACTGCCTGTTACCACATGAATACGGGAAACCGCTTCGGTGGAGATCCGGCGATGGGTTCCTGGGTAACCTATGGACTAGGCAGCTCGAACCAGGACCTTCCCGGTTTCATGGTGCTGCCCGAGCATGCTTTTCCCCAGGGTGGTTCGGCAAACTGGTCTAACGGGTTCCTGCCTCCCTATTACCAGGGCACGACCCTGCGCCCCGATGGTTCAGCTATCCTGGATATTAATCCGCCTGCCGGTGTGACCCGCCAGGTGCAACGGGCCAATTTGGATTTATTGAGTCAACTCAATTCGGACCACCTGCAGGATCATCCCAGTCACCAGGACCTGGCTGCCCGCATGGAGTCGTATGAACTGGCGTTTCGGATGCAAGCCATTGTTCCGGACCTGCTCGACATTTCGCGGGAACCACAGGCATTGAAGGATGACTATGGGATTGGTGGCAAGTTATCAGACCGCCTGGGGCGCAAGTGCCTGATGACACGCCGCCTGCTGGAGAAGGGCGTACGGTTTGTGCAGTTGTTTCACGGGGGATGGGATTCGCACGACTATATCGAACGCTCACACCGGGCGCGGATCCGGGGGATGGACAAGCCCGTCGCCGCGTTGATCCGTGATTTGAAGCAGCGTGACATGCTCAAAGATACGCTCATCGTGATGGCAGGCGAATTTGGCAGAACTCCAGACAACGGTCTTCGCGGTGGCGGAGTTGCATTTGGCCGTGACCATAACAACAACGCTATGTTCACGGTCCTGGCGGGAGCTGGCGTGGGTCGTGGACAGACGATCGGTGCAACGGACGAACTTGGCTTCAAGGCGGTCGACGTGGTGAACCCGATCCGAAACTTCCACGTCACGCTGCTTCATTTGCTGGGCCTCAACGACAATAAGCTGACGTATTTTCACGCCGGCCGATTCAAACAACTTAGTCAATTCGGTGGCAAAGTCATCAACGAGTTATTGGCGTAAGTCTGCTGGAAATTGCTTCCGGGTTGGCAGTATCATGACCCACAACGAAATCGGGTTGAACGACGAACCGGTGATTCGGATTCGATTCTTCAAAAGAACCAGAGCATAGGGGACTTGTTTTGGATGCCTTCATAGCCGAACTAATTGGTACATTTCTGTTAATTCTGCTTGGCAATGGAGTGGTTGCCAATGTCGTGCTGAAGCAAACCAAGGGAGAAAACGGGGGCTGGATCGTGATCACTTTCGGGTTCGCGATGGCCGTTTTCGTCGCGGTTCTTTGCGTCAGTGAAGTCAGCGGTGCGCATATCAACCCAGCAGTCACGATTGGTTTGGCGGTCGCCGATAAGTTTGCTTGGAATCTGGTTCCCGGTTATATCATTGCCCAAGTGGTCGGCGCCATGTTGGGAGGAGCCACTGTCTTCTTGTTTTACAGAGAGCATTACAAAGTCAGCGATGTTCCGGAAGCAAAGCTGGCGACATTTTGTACGACGCCCAACATCCCAAACACCTGGAACAATTTGTTTTCCGAGATCGTTGGCACCTTCGTGTTAGTGCTGGCAGTGCTATGTGCGGCCGAAACCACCGTGAACTTTGGCAATTCACTCGATCAGAAATCTGCCAAAGTGGGCTTGGGTGCCCTTGGTGCCCTACCGGTCTCGTTGGTCGTCTTTGCGATCGGACTGGGGCTGGGCGGGACGACCGGATACGGAATCAACCCGGCGCGTGATTTGGGACCGCGGATCGCTCACGCGCTCTTGCCGGTGCCCGGTAAAGGGGACAGCCAGTGGCATTATGCGTGGATCCCGGTCGTAGGGCCAATCATCGGTGCCTTGGTCGCCGTCGCCGTTGCTGCCATGCTGTAGCCGGCCCGAGTCCCAGACTGGTGAACGCTATCCGTCTTTTTTCTTGGGCAACGTTTTGGGTAGGTTCTTTACCGGCGGTTTCTTTTCAAAAGGATTGACGTCCTTTTTCGGATCGTCTGCGGGCGCGTCTTCCTCGGGCGGATCGTCCTTAGGCGGGTCTTTCGGTTTGGGGCCAATATTCGGCTTGGCTCCGCCCAACCCTTTGAGTAAATCGGCTGCCATGCGTCCCATGCCTTCAATCGCCTCGCTCACTTTGAGCATGGCTTTGAGGTCCATTTCGACCGGCAAAGGTGTTTTTTCGAATTCCTGGTCGGTGAATTTGAACGTGAATCGGAATTGCGGAACTCGAAGTGTCACCTCAGCCGCAGCCGTGTCGGAAACCAATTCGAAATTTGTAGGAGTACGCGGCAGGAATTTTTCTTCCAGGACAATATTTCCGTAT
>JAYGDG010000125.1:0-1634 GCA_046583015.1 Pirellulaceae bacterium
GACGAGTTAATCGATCAACTCGTCGGCAATGCTGCTTACATCGACCATTGGACCAACAAGTGGGCTGACTTATTGCTGGTCAACCGCAAGTTCCTGGGGGTAGAAGGTTCCGTGGCCTTCCGCAAGTGGATCCATGGAGAGATTAGTGCCAACACGCCATACGACGAATTTGTCCGTAAGATTCTCACCGCCACCGGATCCAATCGGGAAAACCCACCGGCTTCCTATTTCAAGATCAGCCGCACGCCCCAAGACACGATGGAAAACACGACGCAGTTGTTCCTGGCTGTGCGGTTCAGTTGCAATAAGTGCCATGATCACCCGTTCGAACGCTGGACGCAGGATCAGTATTACCAGACGGCTGCCTTCCTGGCGCAATTTGGATTGGCCAAGGATCCCGCCAGCGGCAAAAAAGAACTGGGGAAAACTGCTGTCGAAGCGGGCAAGCCACTTTACGAAATTGTCAGTGACAAGAAAAACGGAGAGATTAAGCATGATCGCACGGGCGAAGTCACTGCACCAGTGTTTCCCTACCCGGTGAAGTTTACAGTTCCTGAAAATGCTCCGCGGCGACAACAACTGGCACATTGGATCACCGCAGCAGACAACCCCTACTTTGCTCGCAGTTATGTCAATCGAATCTGGGGGTACTATATGGGTGTGGGGCTGATCGAACCGTTGGATGACATTCGGGCGGGCAATCCACCGAGCAACCCCGAACTACTCGATCGTTTAGCAGCCGAGTTTGTGAAGCAAAAATTCGACGTCCGGCAGCTGGTCAAGTTGATCTGTAAATCTCGTACCTATCAGTTATCAATTTCAACGAATGAGTGGAATGAAGACGATGTCCTTAATTTTTCACACGCCACGGCTCGGCGACTGCCAGCCGAAGTACTTTATGACGCGATCCACTTCGTGACCGGCTCCACCTCCAAGCTGCCGGGAGTACCAGCAGGAACGCGGGCTGCCCAGTTGCCAGATTCTGGTGTTCGTCTGCCCGACGGATTCCTCGCGAACCTGGGCCGTCCGGCCCGTGAAAGTTCCTGTGAATGTGAACGGACCAACCAAATGCAATTGGGTCCGGTGCTGGCACTGGTAAGCGGCCCCACGGTAGGGAGTGCCATCGCTGATGGCAAGAACGAAATTGTCAAACTGGTTGCCACGCAGCAGGACAACAAGCAGCTGGTTAACATACTGTTCCTCCGTATCCTGAATCGCCCGGCAACCGAAGCTGAAACCACGGTCGCCTTGACGCTGCTCAGTGAGTTACCCGGTTACCATCAGCGGCTGGTCACGGAACTGCAGGAACATGACAAGAGCTTGCAGCCTGTCATTGCCAAGAACGAGAAGCTGCGGACGGACAAGATCAGCACGGCCAAGACCGCCTTGACGGCTTACGAAAAAGAGATTGCGCCGCGGGAAGCGGAATTGGAGAAAGCATACCGGGAAAAGATCGCCAAAGCGGATGCGGCTCTCAAAGATTACGAGAAGACCTCGAATGAGAGACTGGCCGCCTGGGAAGAGCAGCAAAAGAAAACGACTGACTGGGTCGTCTTGGATCCCACTG
Organism: Pirellulaceae bacterium; assembly: GCA_046583015.1. GTDB lineage: Bacteria > Planctomycetota > Planctomycetia > Pirellulales > Pirellulaceae > JAZADA01. The sequence continues at coordinate 1,568 of JAYGDG010000125.1, forward strand.
CGATCACCACCACGAATGGATCGAAGCTGGAGAAACTGGATGATCTCTCAATCCTGGCTTCCGGGGC
>JAYGDG010000161.1:0-11872 GCA_046583015.1 Pirellulaceae bacterium
GGCAAATTTTCTCCAGGGAGATTTGGGAGAGAGTTTAGCCATCGGATTGCTGGTCGTTGCGGCGACACCCTGCACGTTAGCTTCGGCCTCGGTCTGGACACGAAAGGCGGGGGGTAACGATGCGGTAGCGATCATGGTGACGGTATTGACCAACGTCAGTTGTTTCATCATTTCACCTTGTTGGTTGTTATTAACCGCGAGCCGGAACGTGAATCTGGAGTTGGTACCGATGATCATTAAGCTTGGTCTGCTAGTCGTACTTCCTATGACCGTCGCCCAACTGCTAAGAATTCATCAGCCACTTGCACGCTGGGCAACTGGCAAGAAGCCTCAGTTAAGTATCCTGTCCCAATGTGGAATTTTGACCATGGTCTTTCTGGGTTCGATCATGACCGGCAACAACCTGCGGCAAACTCCCATTGGCCTGGCCGGCTTGGGCAGCTTCACCTGGATGATCATTACGGTCTTAACAATCCATACGGCGATGTTCGTCATTGGCTTTAAAGCTTCTAAATGGGGACGTCTCTCGCGCCCTGACGCGACCGCAGTCGGATTTTCCGGGAGTCAAAAAACCTTAATTGTCGGTCTTACGATGGCCGTCGAGGCAGGTGGTTCGATTTTGCCCATGATCAGTTATCATGTGGGGCAGTTACTGATTGGCACACTGATTGCCGATCGACTCAAACGGACCGCTGACCAACAGGAGCAACCCGCTCCCCCGCGGGAGGGCGTCTAGGTGTGGTCGCGGCCTTGCTGCCACCTCGGGGTACTGTTATATTAGGTGGCTTGAACATTGGTGTTGGTTCGCATTCGAATTCACTTTGAGGCAAACCGGCCACTACCTTAAACTTGACGTGAAGGCTGCTGGAGATTCTTCGATGAAGAACGGTATTCATCCTGATTATGTTGACACGCAAGTTACTTGCGGTTGCGGAAATACTTTTGTAACGCGTAGCACGCGTGAAGAGATGAAAGTTGACATCTGCAATGTCTGCCATCCTTTTTATACGGGCAAGCTGAAGTACATAGACACCGCTGGCCGTATCGAGAAGTTCCAGAGCAAGTTTGCTGCTGGCAGTTACGCCAGCCTGCAACAAGACACCAAGAAGAAGAAGAAAACGAACAAGGGTTAGCAAGGGAGCGCTAACATTTGGAATCTGTCTGGTTCCAATCTCGTCCGAGAAACTGATGCGGACTTTCTTCAGTGGTTTTGAGCGGGATGGAGCCGGCAACACGCATAACCGCGAATTCATTCTCTTTACCCCAACTTGTCTTGGTGCCCTGTCATGCGAGAAATGCTGGAGGAAAAGCTGGCTCGCTTCGAAGAGCTTGAGCAGCAGATGACAGATCCCGAGGTGTTGAGTAATTCTCAACAGATCGCAAAGGTCGCTCGCGAACATGGTGCCTTGGCCAAGTTGGCCACGCGTTACCGTACCTTCAAGCAAGTGGCGGATGAGATTACGGAAGTCTCCGTGATGGCCAACAGCGACGATCCCGAAGAGCGGGAACTGGCAGAAATGGAACTGCCGGAATTAAAAGAAAAACGTGAAAGCTGCTGGGACGAATTGCTCGACCTGACCATCGGTGGCGAGGATGCTACTCGAAAACGATGCGTGATGGAAATCCGCGCCGGTACCGGTGGCGATGAAGCCGCTTTGTTTGCCCGTGACCTCTACGAAATGTACAAGCGCCATGCAGAAGTCAAGAAATGGAAATGTGAAATCCTCAATGCCAGTCCAACTGAGCTGGGTGGCTTCAAAGAGATCACGCTGGCCTTCTCAGGAGAAGACGTTTATCGCCAGTTGCAGTATGAGAGTGGTGGACATCGTGTGCAACGTGTGCCGGAGACCGAAGCGAAGGGACGCATTCACACCTCAGCTGCTACGGTGGCGGTCCTCCCGGAGCCAGAAGATGTCGAGGTGGACCTCAAACCGGATGACTATCGCAAGGACATCTTTCATGCCAGTGGCCCGGGCGGACAACACGTCAACAAAACGGCTTCTGCCGTTCGGGTAACCCATTACGAAACGGGAATCGTTGTCTCGATGCAGGATGACAAAAGTCAGCATAAGAACCTGGCCAAGGCCCTGCGGATCTTGAAGTCGCGGCTCTACGATCGCTTCAAGGAAGAAGAAGATGCCAAACGGGCCCATGAACGAAAAACACTGGTCGGTTCCGGTGATCGCAGTCAGCGTATTCGAACCTACAACTTTCCAGAAAACCGGGTCACGGACCACCGCATCAATGCGACACTCTACAAGCTGGACCAGATCCTGGCGGGCGGGGTAGAAGCTCTCATCGAATTATTGATAGATCATGATCGCCAGGAGTTGCGTACCTCAATGGGCAGTTTTGACTGACGGATTCAACGGAAAGCGATCAGCCTAGAAGGATTCACCATGTCCCACACGGATGTCTGGACAACTGGTCGACTGCTCACCTGGACCACTGACTACCTAAAAGAAAACGGAGCGGATTCAGCACGGCTGGACGCCGAAGTTTTACTGGCTCATGCCTGCCAGTGCCAGCGGATCGACCTCTACACTTCCTTTGAGCAAGACCCCGGGGAGCAGGCCAGAAACTTATTTCGCTCACTCGTCAAGCAGCGAGCTGCCGGAACACCTGTCGCTTACCTGGTCGGCCAGCGGGAATTCTTTTCACTGTCGTTTCACGTTTCTCCCGATGTCCTGATCCCCCGCCCAGAAACTGAATTTGTCGTCACGACGGCACTCGACACCATCCGCCAGTACTATGCTGACCAAACGACCGTCGAACTAATCGATGTGGGGACTGGCAGTGGCGCAATCGCCGTCGCCATTGCCTGGCAACTGGCCAATTGCCAAATACGGGCGATCGACTCGAGTTCCTCTGCACTGGAAATTGCCCAGAAGAACATTATTCAACACCAGGTTCAAACTCAGGTCACTACGCTGCAGAGTGATCTTTTGGAACAAATTCCGCCGGAGCAAAAATGTCATGTCGTGGTCAGCAATCCTCCCTATGTAAGCCAAGCCGAGTACGAACAGCTGGACCCGACGGTTCGGGACTTCGAGCCCCAGTCCGCTCTGTTAGCAGGTCCCAGTGGGCTGGAAGTTTACGATCGCTTGATTCCCCAGGCAGCAGCTCACCTCTACCCACAAGGCTGGTTGATCATGGAAACCAGTCCCCACCTGCAGCAACAATTGACCCGCCAACTGGAAGAAAACCCGCTTTACGAGGCTGTCAGCGTAGTCAAGGATTTAGCTGGCTTACCGCGGGTCATCACAGCTCGGAGCAGGGCAGCTGGCAACCAGCCGGTAGACTAGACGTTCGCAGTTCCACGGGCGTCTGTCCTGGGACATTATTCCCAAAGCGGAGATTCTTTGGCCAGTTCATCAAGCATCCCCTGCAACTGCGTCTCCAGCTGATTCATTAGAGGATCACTTTTCAGACTTCGATCACGATCCGGCGACACTTCGATTGCCTCGCCAATGTCAATCACGACTTTCAGTGAACCGTGCACTTGCACCTGGTCGGTTAGATCTTCTTCAAAACGCTCGAGTGTCTCGAAAATACGATCTCGACTGGGAAACTTCGACAAGTAGTCGGGAGGGTAAGAGGAAATCTGCTGCACCACGGAGAGATCCGCCAGTTGTTTCCAGCGGCGCTGCCGTTCCTCTTCATCCACTTCTCCCCGGACCATCTCTGGCAGGACCTTCATCCGCAGGGCCTTGATACGTGGGATCACGGAACCTTGTTGTGACTTCCCAAACCACTCTTCTTCCAGTGGTACCAGCAATCGCTGGATCAATCGATCCAATCGCTGTTCCAGGCTGCCTTCCTGGGTACTCTCAAAGTACTCGAGTTCCTTGAGAGACAAGAGCGCCATACCAACCTTGCCTACACGTGACATTAAGGGTAGCTCTCGCTGAGGTCGCCATGACAGGCGTTTTTCAATCCTGGTTAAGACCTCATCAGCGACAACGTTTAAATCACCTTCAAAGAAGTACTTCAAGGCCACCGGGTGAACGACAACCTTAAGATCAGCTGAACGACGTCTGCGACGCTTTGCCGCCGAGCGGGCAATAAAAGCCACCCCATCAAGCAGGGCATGCAACTGGTCATTGGTGCGCGTCACCGCGCCTTCGGGAAAAATCACCAGCGGGCGTTCTGCCGTGTTGAGAATATCGACAGCCATGTTAATCGCCTGTCGATCAATTCCCTCACGATAGACACTAAACCCGCCCATCTTGTGGATCGCCCAGCTGGTAAACCAATCCTGGTTAAACAGGTGCCAGCTCGCCATCGCATAGACGTGACACTTGGCTGCTTTCGTGATCCAGCCCATCACCAGGGGGTCGGCATTGCGAGAATGGTTGGGAGTAATCAGGATGCCATGGCCCGCCTGCAAGGACTTTAACAATCGATCCAAGTGACGAACTTCATGGTCTACGACACCTTCCTTGCGCCGCAAGAAACGGGTAAAGAGATTGCACTTCTGAATCAGGCTGGACCAGATTGTTCCGCGACACGGTGGCCGGAATTTATATGGTTTCTCGATAATAATATTCTGCATCGGCAGCTATCGGACCTCGTTAACTGGCATATCCATGCGGCTGCGCCTGGTGCCATTGCCAGGCAGATCGCACGATCTCATCAATCTCGAGAAACTGTGGCTTCCAGTTCAACACTTCCTTGGCGCGGCTACTGTCAGCAACCAGGATCGGGGGATCACCGGGGCGCCGTTCACCGCTGATCACGGGAATGGGATGGTCCGTAACGCGTCGACACGCCTCGATCACTTCGCGAACGCTGGCTCCCTTTCCTGTACCCAGGTTCAAATACAAGGCGTTGCCCGGACGTAGTTGTTCCAGCGCCAGATGGTGAGCCTGGGCCAGGTCATCCACGTGCACGTAGTCTCGCAAGCAGGTTCCATCAGGTGTTGGATAATCTTCACCAAACAGCGTAATGGATTCGCGTTGCCCCAGGGCAACTTGCAAGACCAGGGGAATCAAGTGACTCTCGGGATCATGAGATTCCCCGATGGTCCCGTCAGCTGCTGCGCCGGCCGCATTAAAATAGCGCAAGGCAACGCAGGCAAACTCGTAGGACTGGCAGTAGTGAGACAGCATCTCTTCAACAATGTACTTCGTCCAGCCATAGGGATTGACCGGGCAACGTGGCAACCCTTCATGGATCGGCATCTCCACTGGATTTCCGTAAACTGCCGTCGTACTGGAAAATACCAATTGCCGCACATCGGCCTGACGCATCGCTTCCAACAGATAAAAAGTCCCCAAGACATTATTGCGGTAATACTTAGCTGGCTGCTCAACCGATTCTCCCACTAGCGAAGCTGCCGCAAAGTGCATCACCACGTCTATCTGTTTCTCTGCCAGCAGCGTTGCCAGCGCGGCTTGATTGGCCAGCTCACCTTCGATCAGCCGATTCGGCAGGGCAGCCTGTCGATGCCCGGTAGAAAGATTGTCATAAATCCAGATTTCGTGGCCAGCATCTTGCAACCAATGCGCCGCATGAGAGCCCACATAACCCGCGCCCCCCGTGACTAGAATGTTCATACTAAAACTCCCGACAATCCACGCCCGGCATTCTCATAGCAGGTACTAGTTTACACCCATTTGCAGGTGCCTCAACATGACCTTAGCTAAGATCGCCAATCGTTTGCAGCAAATCCACGGGTCCACTAACCTGGTCCGTATAAACCCACTAACCCAACTTTCACCGAATCCAGGAGGGATAATTGGTCGATAGCCACTGTAGTTAGCTTTTTCAACCAGCCATCGCTAACAACGGCAACGGGAGCTTCGCCGATAGCCTGGAAACCAGATTCATGTCCAAACTGAAACGCCGACTTCTACAACGTCCCAAGCCCAAAGGGGGCGGACGCCTGAAGCGCTGGATCGAATCATTCCAGGACTACCTGCTGACTGAATGCCATCTGGCTGAGAACAGTGTGGCTGCCTATCGGCGAGACCTGCAGCGTTTCGGAACCTGGGTTAAAAACCGGCCACTGGCCAAACTTACCATTAAGAACCTGGCCAGCTATGTCGGCTGGTTAAAAGACCTGGGACTTGCGCCGAGCAGCATGGCTCGACACATTGTGTCGGTGAAAATCTTTTTCCGCTACCTTCAACTGGAGGGTGTTTTGGCGGAAAACGTCGCGGAGTTACTGGGAAGCCAGAAACTCTGGCAGCGTGTCCCGGACGTGCTGGCTCCCTCCATGGTTACTGAATTCCTCAATGCTCCGGCAGCAACAGATCCTTTCCCACAGCGAGATCGGGCACTGCTGGAACTGCTCTATGCCACCGGCTGTCGGGCATCGGAGATCTCGCAACTCACCCTCTCGGACCTCCATTTACAGGAACGCTATTGTCGCTGCCAGGGGAAAGGAAATAAACAACGATTGACGCCCTTAGGCCGCCCCGCCTGTCTGGCAGTCGCAAATTATCTGAAACAGGAAAGACCTCGGCTGGCCGCAATTACGGATCCTCTCAACCCCTGGGTATTGCTTTCACGAAGTGGGAAACAGTTACGTCGAGAAGCAATCTGGGCGATAGTCAAGAAATATGCACAACGGGTCGGAGCGCCAGGGACCATTAGTCCGCACAGTTTGCGTCACACCTTTGCCACCCACATGCTGGCCGGGGGAGCAGATTTACGGCACGTCCAGGAATTGCTCGGTCATGCCAGCATCGCCACCACCCAGCGGTACACGCACGTTGACCAGTCACGTTTAAAGATGGTGCACAACCGATTTCATCCCCGGGCCTGAAATCAGCTAGGGTGTAATCGCAGGGGCCCCGCCACCGGGACTGGGCAAAAACTGAATCTTCTCGATTAGTTTATGGACCTTCTTATCCGGTGTCTTGTGGCCGGAGACAGCCGTCACAGCCCCAATGACATGTTCGTAGTGCAGATCGGCATCAAAGCCAATTTCAATTTGGGCGGTCTCCTGATTGCTACCGGGCCCCGAGTCGGTCCCGATGTGCTCGATAATTCGTCGATTGAGTGCCGCGAAGTTAGGGAACGGCTCATCCTGCAGTCGAATCCCAGCCAATTCTCCTCCGTTGGATTGAAGGTAGAGCTTGAGCACCGGAAACTCAACTTGATCTGGAGGAGCAGATTGGGGAGAGGCTTGGGGCATATTGATATTGAAATCACCTTCTTGGGCGACAATTTTGAAAGTCATAATAAAAAGGATCAGCAATTGAAACACGATATCAATCATCGGAGTCATTTGCAGTTCAATTTTATCCTGACCACTACTGGTAGTATGTCGAATCTTCATAAGGGTCTGATTCTCACTCGAAACTTTCGTCTGATTATCTATACGAGGACACTATTACAGACCTCGCAAACAAATTGTTACGGGTCTGTACTTCCCTTAGCGCGCAGGGCGAACTTCTCGAATCCCGATTCCTGGCACTTCTTGATCAGCCGCTGGACCTCTCCGGCCGCTGCCTTTCGATGCGCTCGGATAACAACGGTAGCACTCGAAACCCGGCTTTGAGTAAGTTCCAGTGACCTTGCTTCGCCATCCAAAATAATCCTCAACCCATCGATAGCCATTTCCTGTCCACCGATAATTGCTCGACCCTCGCGCGTCAGGTGGACCACCAACTGATGTTCAAAGGGTTGTTCCGGTGGCTTCACCAGTGAACTCACGGGCAATTTAATCTTGGCATGCTGTTCCGTCTGAGCAAAATTGATGATCACCATAAAAAAAGCGATCAGTTGGAACGTCATGTCGATCATTGGGGTCAGGTCGGCTTCAAAAACACCGCTGTCCTTTTTGCGAATTCGCATCCTATTTTTTCACACCTCCGACTTTTTCGAATCGACTCATCAGACTTTCACTCAAAATTCCAACTTCCAGAACCAGCCGTGAAACACGATTCTTGAGGATATTGTAGGCTGCAATCGCGGGAATCGCGATCGCCAGGCCAAGCAACGTTGTAAACAAGGCTGTGGAAATACCGTCGGCAAGCTCCGCCGGGTCAGGCTGTGAGCCACTGGTGGCAATGGTCTGGAAGGATTTAATCATCCCGTGGACGGTCCCGAACAACCCAACCATCGGGCTGATGGTACCGATCAATGCCAGGTAGCTGAGTCGATGCTCCAGCTTCATATTTTCTTCTTCGCCAACCTCTTGCATCGCCTCAAGTGCCTGAGCATAACCGGCTGAGAGCTTGGCCAAGCCGGCCGCCAGCACCTGCCCCAGGAAAGAATCGTCGTTCTTCGCCATTTCATAGGCTTCTTGATATTGTTTTTCGTTTAAGAACTCTTCAAATTCCTCCACCAATGCAACCGGACAAACATTTTCACGGCGAGCGGTCAGCAAGTTCATCACGAACAACGCGACCAGGGTAAAGGACAGCCCCAGGAAAATGATCGTATAACCCAGGCCAAGTGCACCAAACATCCATGCCAGGACACTATCAGGTATATCGCTCTTTTTGGATTCTGTGGTATCCGAAGAGTCATCGGCCCCATCATCCTCTCCACCGGCATCCCCTTCCCCTGGATCTTCTTCTCCTGGATCGGCGTCATCCGCGGGCTGGGCAACTACAGTGTCAGTGGTGTTGAGGTGCCAGATCTGGACCGTTCCCAAAGCCAAACAAAAAACTGACAGCCAGCAGACAAGAATCGCTGGTCGTTTCAAAAATTCTTTACGCCACATGTTGATCTCCAATATGGGGGGGGTCAAACCAGAACTGACATTCGGGTATTTTCGGTAACAAGCGATTAGTCAAAGCTAACCTTACTTCTTGTCGCCGTTCATTATCTATCCTTCACGTATCAATTATAACCGGACAATCGGTCCAGATCACTATTCCTTAGTCGCCCAAACGCTACTGGCGTAGCGTTGTTGCAAGAGGGTTCTGGCGCGATTAGCACGGTCCGATTTCTTAACCGTACTCCACAACTGTTTCAAATAGTAGAGTGCTTCAGCATGAACCGGGGGCTCACTGTAAAACAATAAATCGGTGTGCAGGTAGGCCAACAGCGCATCCTGTGGCTTATTCTCTTTTCGGTAACAAGCTCCCAAGGCATTGTAAGCGCGTCCAAACAGTTGAGGACTTTGCTTAGGGTCATTGTCCTTGAGCACCTTTCGCAACAGTTTAATGCCTTCCTGGGTCTTCCCGGTTTCGGCCAGGCAACGTGCTTTGCCAATCTGAGCCAGCGTCTTTTGAAGACGACCTGCTGCCGTCGTGGGCGTGACCTTCAAGACCGTTTCATAACTGGTTAATGCCTGCGGATACTGTTCACTACCGATCAAGGCATTTGCTTGCAGCACCGAACCACGCAACTGGTAATCGGGCCAAGGGGCGCTCTTAAGCTTGCCATAGTTCTCAGCGGCAGCTTTATAATTGCCAATTCCGATAAACAAATCGCCCAGCAACTCGACCGCCGGAAAGTAATGGTAACTGTCCGTATTCCCGCTGACGAAACTCAGCAACAGAGGACCAGCCTTGGAAATATCATATTGTCCCTGCTGAGCCAGTTTGGCTGCGCAGTATGCCTGGGAATACTGCACCTCTTGCTTGACATACTTACTCTTAATCCCGGCAACAGCGATCTTATCCAATTCAACCTTGGCTGCTTCCAACTGACCCGTCCTGAGGGAAGCGAGGGCCATTTTTAGACCTGTCGGTGCCTCAGCCAGGGCCACACGTTGAATCTCATTTACTGCGTATTTACGATCTACTGTATTGATCGTGACGGTAATCTCAGCGGCCGTCATACTGGTAATAACTCCACGGACTGGAGCTCCCTTACCTAAATAAATCTGATCAGCGACCTGTGCGTCCAAACTAGTTGCACTGGTCAGCAGGCTGAGCGTCATCGTCAGCACTAGCAGGCTCAGCTTTTTCATGGAACTCTCCTTTACAAAATAACTTCGATCCACTGGCACGCTCGCCAATAGGCCGCCAGACACGATTGTAATCCTCGGGACCTGTGAATTAAAACCACCGAGTACGTTTTTTTCGCCATCGAGCACAACCGTTAGGTTGCTGCTTTAGGTAATCCCGTTGCTTTTTCACCCAACTCTTTCTGAATCCTCATTAACAAACTATTGTAGCGCGGTTGCCACAGTTTTCCGCCCATCTTTGGATAAAGCTTGTAGGTGTTCATCAATTCCGTTTTTGCATACCCCATGTATTTCTTGCGATCTGCTGATTTCGCCTTTTTACGCAGCGCGTATTTATAACGGCAGACTGCCATGTTGTAGCGCGCTTCATGGAACTGCGACTGGAACTTCGGCAAATACCTTCCCGTGACCTTACCCAGTTGACTCCAACCCCAAACCGTATTGCGTTTGGTCTTGGTATTGGGAAACCCTCCGGCAATCGCATTGAGGTATTGCCGTTCACGCTTGCTACTTGCCAGTTGGGTATCATCACCCCAGAGCTGGTAAGTCCGGGCGGCCTCAATTTGAACATCTAGCATCGTGCTCTTGGCAACCAGGATCTCATGAAAAAGATCGACGGCAGCCTGGTAGTCACGCAGCTGGCGTTTCGCCTTGGCCAGGCGCATCTGCAAGCTAAGTGCGATGCGCTGACTTTGAGCCGGATCCGGATTGAGGAATTTTGGGTCCGACTTGCCCGCCCTAACAATCGCCTCGTACCTCTCAATCGACTTGTCGTAATACTGCTTGGCCTCAGCTGTCAGCTTCTTGCTATCGGTGTCAAACCCTTTTCCTAAGCCGTAAAGAGTCTCCGCCACCCAGTTCTTGACGTTAAACTCGTTGGAGGCGTTACCAACTTCATCCAGGAACGTCTCAAAACCTTGAGCCAGTGTTTTCTTCTCCGCATCCGTCTCGCTCAACGCCAACTGGGATTCGAGATTTCGGGCCAAACTGTAATAGATCGAGACCAGCGTCTCTTTGGAGACTCGTTGCTCCAAGGATTTCATCACTTTTTTGGCCTTCGCAATAGTCTGGTCCGGATTCTTCGAGTCGGGCAGGACACCAATGTAAGCCCGTAGCCCCAGCATGTGAGAATCCTGCGAGAAACGGCTGAACATCGCCTCGTTATTACCAAACAGGTCCTTTCCTTTTGGATCTTGTGCGATGGCTAACACGCCCGTTCCCGGTGCCTCCATCTGGCTGACCGCCTTTTCGGGCTCATTAACTTCGACGTGATACTGGCTCAACGCCAGAACTGAAAGTGCCAGGGCCGCGCTGGGCTTGGCAGACTTACCGACTCGACTGAGCCCTTGCTGCAGGTACTCAGCAGCCAACTCACGGGTATCGGTCATTTGCTGCTTCATGGTGTTGAGTTCGTCCGCTCCGGGAGATTCTTCTTGCAGCGTGCGAAATCTCTTGGCCTGAACTCGATACTGTCTCCAGATTTCTCGTCCCACCCGCAATTCCATGTCGGCACGGGACTGATGCTTTTCGGGCAACGCCTTAATGTAAGTGATAGCCAGTTGCACGTTGCCAGCTTTCAACAACTCCGGAATCAGCTTCACACGAGCATCGATGGTCTCCGGCGATTCGGGCCAACTGTCCACCATGTATTGGGCCACGCTGGCCAGCCGGGAATTCTCGAAGTCTCGGTCGGCTGGAGCCTTCAATAACAGCAGATTGTGGTAGGCAGACAGCGCAATCTTCGCTCCCGATTTAGCTCCGGTGCTTTCCGGGTATCGTCTCGCGAGAAACTCGCCCAGCATGGCAGCATCGTAGAATTCTTTCATCTGGTAGTTACAGAAGGCCATGTAGTAGTAGACGGTTTGGATATCACCAACGGGTGTCTCGTCGTCAACAAAGCCGAGTGCCAGTCGATACAACTCAACAGCCCGCGGTAAGCTGCTCGCAACCTTCGTTTCCGCCTTGGCCAGTTGCTTCTGCAATTCCTGTTTTACTTCG
>JAYGDG010000229.1:0-1513 GCA_046583015.1 Pirellulaceae bacterium
AAACCGGTAGCACCCGTTTTGGCTTCCATGGACGTGCCCAGTCCTGCCACGAAGTGCCTGCAAGTGAAATCTCAGCTATACTAAAAAGCTCTGATTCACAGCCCAGGAAATTCCCCGCCCATGCCTCACTCACCCGTGCCCCCGTTGGTAACACTCCACGACCCCCGCGGACGGATCGTCTTTGCCGAACCGCTCCTCTACCATTCACCCGCCGAGGTCATCTACAGCCGGCCCTGGGACTGGGTCGAGACCGACGAGGAACGGGAAGCGATCCGTGGCGCGTTCCAACAGGTTGTCTTTGACCAGGTGCCAGTGGCCATAACCGCCCGGTTGAAACTTGGCGGTGACTACCACGCCTATAAATGTCGGGCCGTTCCCGTCGATACCAATGATGTCGTGGTGATGATTACCTCGGTACCAATCCTGGACGACCGCGATAATCTTTTGACGGACCGGGAAGTTGAATGCCTGCGGCTGCTAGTGTCAGGCAAGCGGACGGCCGACATTAGCCAGGCCATGGGAATCAAGGAGACCACCGTCAACACCTACAAGCAGCGTTTGAAGGAGAAGCTGGGTGTCGACTCGCTGGCAGGTCTGATCACCTGGGGCTGCAAGCATCTCTGCTAAAACAGACCGCCTAAAATACGCTTTTGCCGGAAAAAATCAACGACTGGCTGGACTGCGTTTGCAGGCCCCTCCCCCGGCCCGCTACAATCAATCCATTCATTCATCAAAACCAGTCAGCCTCGTACCCCTTGCAGGAGTATGCTTCATGAATCGTCTCCATCGCCGCCAGTTCATCCAGTCCACGCTCGCCACCGGCGCAGCCGCTACTCTCCCCGTCCGCTCCCTCTGGGCCAACAATGCCAACGAGGAAATTAGCGTCGGGTTTATTAGCTGTGGTGGACGGGCCACCGGCCTGATGAGAACGTTCAGCCGGATTCCTGGAGTCAACATTACCGGCCTCTGTGATCCGGATAAGGATCGGCTCGGCGGCGCCAGCAAACGATTCCCCAGGGCCAAGACATTTACGAACCTGCGGGAACTGCTGGCAGACAAATCGATCGACGCGGTCGTCATCGCCACCTGCAACCACTGGCATTGCCTGGCTGCCATCTGGGCCATGGAAGCGGGGAAAGATGTCTACGTTGAAAAACCACTCTCGCATTCCCAGTGGGAAGGCCGCCAGGCAGTTGCCGCGGCGCGCAAGTATGGCCGCATCTGCCAACTCGGGACCCAGCAGCGTTCTGATCCGATGCAGGCCGAGATCAAGAAATTCCTGCACGAGGAAAAAGCCCTCGGAGAAATCCTCTCTGCCCGCGTCAACCGCTTTGGCGTCCGGGGCGCCATTGGGAAACGACCCGACCCGATGACACCCCCCAAGAACGTCGACTACGACCTCTGGCTGGGACCGGCGCAGTCGGAACCCCTTTACCGCAACAACCTGCATTACGACTGGCACTGGGACTTTAACACCGGCTCCGGTGAAATGGGCAACTGGGGAGTTCATGTC
>JAYGDG010000244.1:0-2577 GCA_046583015.1 Pirellulaceae bacterium
CGAAGGTTTCTACTCGATCGCTCAACGCACCGGTACTGCCGAGGATGACCCTGAAGCCTAGGCTGACCGATAAAGTCAAACGGTGAAGTTCCGAACTAAGGAAGAGGGTTTTATGGAATCGTTGAAGAGCGATACAAACCAGGGCCTCCGACGGACCGTCTACTTGCTGCTGGCGGTTACCGCGTTAGGTTCGGCGGTCGGTCGCATCATGCAGGTGCGTGCCTCGACCGGGGAAACACCGATGCTCAGCGCCAATGACCGTAGTCGGTGGTGCACGATTGCAGCCCTGGTGGACAAAGGAACCTACGCCATCGATTCGCTTGTCGAGCGACGGCACGCTAAGACCAAGCGCCGGCATTGGTATTCCATCGACATGGTGCGACACCGGGCAGCTGACGGTAAGGAACATTTTTATTCAAGTAAACCACCTTTGTTGCCAACCCTGCTGGCTGGCGAGTACTGGCTGATCAACAAGGTGCTTGGGCTAAATATTGTTGACAATCCCTTCTACGTAATGCGCGCCATACTGGTGTTTACCAACGGCTTGCTACTGATTTGCTACTTCTGGCTAATGGCTGGCCTGATCGAACGTCTCGGCATTTCGGATTGGGGACGCATCATGGCCTTCGCGATCGTCACTTGGGCTACCTTCATTACCACTTATGCAGTAACGCTCAATAATCATTTGCCAGCGGCTGTGGCTGTACTGGTGGCGGTTGCCTTAGTTTTCAAGATAGAGCGCCAAGCTGACGCGAAGGTGTGGATCTACCTGGCTGCTGGTGTGGCCGCCGGCTTCGCCGTCGCGAATGAGCTGCCGGCACTCTCCTTTTTGGCCCTGCTGGGAACCTGGATTTATCGAAAATCACCCGGCAAAACGATGGCCGGATATCTGCCGGGTTGCCTGTTGGTGGCGATGGCCTTTTTTGGAACAAATTATTTGGCTCATGGGACGTGGAAACCTGCCTATGCACACCGACACGATGGTGCGGTCCTGCTGGAATTGGAGGTTGGTGAGGCTGACTCGCTCAAAGCTGGCTCGCTACCGGCGCAGCTACCAGCGAGATTGAGAGAATCAGCCGTCATTATTTCGACAGATGCCATTATTTCGGCAACCAAAACTAAGAACCGCTGGATGTTATGGGACCAGGAGAACCAGCAGCGATTGGCTCTCGTGTTGGGGGATAATGCCATTCGCGTTCACTCCTGGGGAAATTGGTATGAGTACCCTAAAAGCTATTGGCTTAATCCGCAGGGTGTCGATCAGGGGGAACCTTCACGTATCGTCTATGCTGGACATATGTTGCTTGGGCATCATGGTGTCTTTTCGCTAACACCCATCTGGTTATTGAGCTTCGTTGGAGCCTATTTGTGCTTGCGTTCAGCCCCTAAGGAGTTTTGGTTTTGCGGCGCCGCTTGCCTGTTGCTGACCGCCGTGTGTATGGCGTTTTACGTGGCGCGGCCGTTGCAGGATCGCAACTATGGGGCTGTCAGCTGTGGTTTTCGATGGCTGATTTGGCTGATTCCACTCTGGACAATAACTCTCCTACCCGCCATGGATCGAGTTGCTAGCAATCCTCTTTGGCGACGCCTCGTTTACGTCGCTTTGTTAGTCAGTGTTGTGTCGGCAAGTTATGCCGCCATGAATCCTTGGTCGCATCCGTGGCTCTTTGACTTCTGGACGTTTTTGGGCTGGTTGCCGTCCTAATCGCTGGGCAGCTGAAATCAGTGTTGCGGCATTTGCGAAAAATGCGGATGATATTCGGCGGTTACGGCAATCTGTGGGGAATGCTTCCCCTGCCGGGCTGGCTAAGATCCGCCAAGGAGGGTGATTCAATGAATGGAATGTGCTACCGAGTTGTTTCCGCGTTAGGACTGACACTGTTTCTCGCGAGCAGCGTTGGATGTGGCGGTCAGGATGCGCAAGAAGCAATTCCGAAGGCTAGTTTGAGCGCTGACTTAACAGCGACGTCCGACTTAGGCGAAGCGCAACGAGGGTCGGCCGCCTTAGCGGTTGAGTTGCAGGCGGACGAAGCGAACAGCGACTCCCCGGCGGTCACCGAGGAGAATCTGTACCCGGAGGTATTGATAGTCACGTCTCTGGGAGACATCCGTGTTCGCTTGAACGCCAAGGATGCTCCGCAGACCGTCCGTAATTTCCTGGTAGATTATGTTGATCGTGAGTTTTACGATCAAACGCTCATTCACTGTGTGGACTCCGGCTTCATGATGGCGGCGGGTGGCTATGACGCCGCCTTCCAAGAAAAAAAATCGCGAACGCCTATCCGTCACGAGGGTCAGGGCGACGTGAAGAATTTACGTGGTACGATTTCGATGGTCCGGCATGCGGAATATATCCATAGCGCCACTTCGCAGTTCTTTATAAACTTGGCTGACAACCCGTCGCTCGATTACCAGGAGGTCGTGGGTGACGAGGAAGAGTCGCGCGATCCGGTGAGTTTTGGGTATTGTGTTTTCGGTGAAGTGATCGATGGCCTCGATGTAGTCGACAAGATTGGCGCCACGCCCGTGACTGACAAAGCGGACTTCCCCCGGACGCCCACGACGCCGGTCGTGATT
>JAYGDG010000591.1:0-4450 GCA_046583015.1 Pirellulaceae bacterium
AGACGTGGCTGGTGGAGCCAGCCGGAAGAACATTCAACAATGGTTTGAGCAAACCGGTGCAGGCCTCAAACCTGGTGATCGGGTCTTCATTTACGTCACGGCACACGGTGGAGAGTCTGACAATCGGCGACAACCGTACAACACAACGCTTTATCTCTGGAACGGCGAGAAGATCAGTGTTACGGAATTCTCCAAACTGCTCGACAAGATCCCGGACCCGGTCGATGTCATGACAGTGATGGTCCAGTGTCATTGTGGTGGTTTCGCGGACCTGATCTTCAACCAGGCGGACCCCACGAAGGGAACTTCGCAGGCATCCCGTTGCGGTTTTTTCGCTACCGTCTACGATCGTCCTGCTGCCGGCTGCACTCCCGACATCAATGAGGAAGAGTACCAGGAGTACAGTACGTATTTTTGGGAGGCGATTCGCGGCGTCAGCCGGACCGGCAAACCCATTGGCACTTGCGATTACGACCAGGACGGCTCCGTTTCATTCTCCGAAGCGCATGCCTATGCCGTGCTGACCTCAACGACCATTGATATTTCGGTCTCCACCAGCGACTCGTTCTTACGGGCTTACGGCAAATCCACGACCAGTAATAGCGGAGCGACAAGCTCCCTGCTAACATCAGATTCTCCTTACACTCAGCTGCTTTCCCGGGCCACGCCGGTCCAGAAGGCAATCCTTAATGGGCTCTCCGAGCAGTTGAAATTAACGGCCCAAAATCGTGGCAAGGAAGCGTGGGAACTGGCCCAACAAGTTTCCAGCCAGAAGCAACAACCCAATCGTGACTTACGGACCAAGAACCGGGAATTAGCAAGCCTTCGCAAAGAACTTCGCAGCCTCCTAACCAAGGCTTGGCCAGAACTGAACAATCCCTTTAACCCGGCACTACCTAAACTGCTCGCGGAGCAGAGCAAACAGATCCTGGCTTCCGCCGCCAAACACCCCCGCTATGACCGAAGCGTGCAATTACAGAAAGAAGTCGACCAGTTACAATCCCAACTGCTTAACTTAGACCGCCGCTGGGCAAAGGCTCAACGACTACTGAGAGCGCTGGAAACGGTAGCCTTGGCGGCTAACCTGCCCAAGGTTGCGTCGAAGGAAATCCAGCAACGTTATACACAACTGCTCAAAGCAGAAGCTGGCACTTTTGGTGGGGTGGATGCTACGGTTGCTGAAAAATCACAGCCGTCCAATTGATTCCCCTCCTTGCCGGCTTGTTTTTGCTTCCCGGACGCCCGCCACTTATGAGAATTGCTCTTCAACTAACGATCGCCTTACCACTAGTTGTGGCTGGGGCAGCAGGTGTCCTGGTGGGGGCAGAGATCACTGCTGAGCAACGAGAATTTTTTGAAAGCAAAGTTCGCCCGTTGCTGGCAGCAAAATGCTATACCTGTCACAGCCAGCAGGCGAAGGCTGTCAAAGGAGGGTTGCTGCTCGACAGCCTGTCGGGACTCACCAAGGGAGGAGACTCCGGTCCCGTGGTGGTCGCTGGAGAGCCTCAGAAGAGCCTTCTGATTGCAGCCATTCAATACCGCGACAACGAGATGCCTCCCGATGGCAAGCTGGCAGCGAGGCAAATTGCAACGCTGGTCAAATGGGTTGAAATGGGAGCGCCCTGGCCGAAGGAAACATCGCCGGGTTTGCCCAGCCAGGCCAAGCAGTACAACTGGCAGCAATTGCGACGCGAGCACTGGGCTTGGCAGCCGGTCAAGCGACCCGCGCTGCCTGCCGTCAACGATCCGCAGTGGGTTCAGAACCCTATCGATTTTTTTATCCTCGCCAGATTAGAATCGGCCGGCATGCAACCTGCGATCGCAGCGGACAAGCGCAACCTGCTGCGACGGGCCTACCTGGATCTGACTGGCCTGCCACCAACTCCTGGCGAGATGAAGGCTTTTTCTGAAGACCAGCGTCCGGATGCTTACCAGCGGGTGATCGACAACCTGCTCGCTCGTCCTCAATACGGTGAACGATGGGGGCGCCATTGGCTCGATGTTGCCCGTTACAGTGACGGACTGGGAGGATTTGGCCAGCCTCGCCTGCCGCACGCCTATCAATACCGCGACTGGACCACACGATCGTTCAACCGGGACCTGCCCTATGACCAGTTCATCCGTCTTCAAATTGCTGGTCCGACCGAGCCCGACAGTGCGGATGCCCCGGCAACCGGTTTTCTGGCCCTCGGACCCACTTACAAGTCGGACGGCGGAGATCCGGACAGCAAAGCCCAGGCCCAGAGCGAAACGCTGGATGACCGTGTCGACACCTTTTCACGAGGTTTCCTGGGATTGACCGTTTCCTGTGCCCGTTGCCACGATCATAAATTCGACCCGATACCAACGATCGATTACTACGCACTGGCGGGTGTCTTCAACAACACGCGGTCGGCCATCAGCCCTTTTGCACCGGCGGACATTGTTCAGCAATTCCAGCAATCGCAACAAACCATCAAGCAACTCGATGCGGCCATCAAAAAGCTCCAGGCCGACTCGACCAAGGGAGGGCGAAAACCAACTCCCCAGGAAACAGGCCAACTGCAGAAACTACGGGATCAGTCTGCCGAGGCAAAGCGAACTGCCCCTGCTAAATATCCTGAAATCCACACACTGGTCGACTCGGGAAGTCGTGATATGCCAGTTGCTTTACGGGGGAACCTCAGAAAGCCGGGTCCCGTCGCTCCACGCCGCTCGCTAAGAATCCTCAGCGAAACGGAACCCCAACCATTCACACAGGGAAGTGGTCGCCGCGAACTGGCAGCTGCCACGACACGACCAGACAACCCGCTGACGGCACGCGTGATGGTCAACCGTATCTGGCAACACCACCTGGGCCGCGCCCTGGTCCGCACGCCCAGCAACTTTGGGACGCTCGGAGAACCTCCGACCCATCCGCTGCTTCTTGACTGGTTAGCCGATGAATTCGTCAACAGTGGCTGGTCCATGAAACAGCTACATCGCACCATCATGCTATCGGCCACCTACCAGATGAGTAGCCGCTTTAACGCGCAGGCATTTGCCAGTGACGGGGACAATCGCCTGGTCTGGCGAATGAATCCTCGTCGATTGGAAGTGGAAGCATGGCGAGACAGTTTGCTGACGGTGAGCGGAGAATTGGACCAGCGATTAGGCGGCCCTCCCATGGAGAATCTTCTCAACAGTCGCCGGCGCACGCTTTACACGGTAATTAGTCGAAACCGTGATCGCTTTGAGTCAGACGACTTTTTGAAACTGTTTGACTTCCCGGCACCACGGGCGACCAGTGCGGGTCGAAACACGAGCACGGTTCCGCAGCAGTTTCTATTCATGCTCAACAGCCCCTTCATGGTTAATCGCGCCAAGGCCTTGGCGCTGCGACTAGAAGCCTCGGCGGCAGATGACTCGACGCGGATCGCTAACGCCTACCAGTTGCTCTTCAGCCGTCAGCCATCCTCAACAGAACGAGCCATGGGGTTAGCCTTCCTGCAACAAGACAAGGCCGTTAAAGAACCGGCACCCGTGGCAAAAACAACTGTCCCAAAAGGTGGTGATCTCTTGATCGCTGATTTCGAAGGGCCAACCTATGGAGACTGGAAGACGACTGGAGAGGCCTTTGGGCCGGGACCAGCAGCGGGCACTTTGTCCGGCCAAATGACGGTCACTGGCTTTCAGGGGAAGGGCCTGGTTAATTCCTTCTATCGTGGCGACGGAACCATGGGCACGCTGACGTCCCCGCCACTGACAATCCAACGCAAGTACATTCATTTTCTCGTCGGTGGCGGAAAATATCCCGGCACCACCTGTATCAATTTGCTCGTAGCCGGCAAAGCCGTCCGGACTGCCACCGGCCCTAACAACCGGGGCGGGGGAAGTGAAAAGCTCGCCTGGGCAACCTGGGATGTCTCAGAGTTCTTAGACCAGCAAGCCACTATCCAAATTATCGACCAGCGTACTGGTGGCTGGGGTCATATCAATGTAGACCACCTGTTCCAGAGCAATCAGCAACACGAGGCCAGCCAGGTGGTGCAAGAGAAACCGGCTATCATCGTGAAAGCCAAACTCACACGCTGGCAACAATATGCCCAGGTTTTGCTTAGCTCCAACGAGTTTATGCACCTGCGTTAAATCGCCAGGCTCGGCAAACGTCATTTTTCACCGAAAACCATGTTGCCAGCGGCAGGTGGAAATCGATTATACTACTAGTCAAGCGGTTACTCTGAAATCCCCAAGCCTTGTTGAGATAACAGACCAATGACGCAATCGACCTCAGCAAACATACGTCCCGCGATCAGTCGCCGAGAAATGTTAAACCGGATGGGTGCCGGCTTTGGTTCTCTCGGACTGGCGGCGATGCTGGCTGAACAGAACATGGCACAGGCCGGACCGACCAACACCACGTCACCGCTGGCCCCCAAGGCTCCTCATTTTGCTCCGCGGGCAAAACGCGTCATCCAGTTATTCATGCCGG
>JAYGDG010000315.1:0-1580 GCA_046583015.1 Pirellulaceae bacterium
CTGGAGTTGGCGCACGACCGGCGAAGAAACTGGTGAACACGCCGAGCCAGCATCGACTGGTCGATTGGGGTGTCTTCCCGCATAAGGACGAGGATAAAGGAGATTACAAGGTAGCCCAGTGGGCCGTTGACCGACTGGCGGACAAACCGAAGGAACCGTTTTTTCTCTCCGTCGGGTTCTTTCTGCCGCATGTTCCCTGTTACACGACGCAAAAATGGTACGACATGTACCCGGATGATGACACGGTCCTGCCGCCAATCTTGCGCGGGGATCGGGATGACACCCCCCGGTTCTCCTGGTACATGCACTGGAAATTGCCCGAATGCCGCTTGAAATTCCTGGAAGAAGCAAACGAGTGGCGAAATCTTTGCCGCAGCTACATGGCCTGTACCACGTTTGTCGACTCGCAGGTCGGTCGCGTGCTGGCAGCTCTGAAGGCAAATGGCTTTGCGGACAATACGGTGATTGTTCTCTGGTCAGATCATGGCTGGCACCTGGGTGAAAAAGCGATCACCGGAAAAAACACGCTCTGGGACGATGGCACCCGTGTGCCACTGATTTTTGCCGGACCAGGAGTCGCCAAGGGACAAGTGGTTACCTCGCCGGCAGAATTGCTGGACATTTATCCAACCTTGAGCGAACTTTGCCAGTTGCCGAGTGTTGCCGGACTGGAAGGGCACAGTTTAATGCCCCAATTGAAAGACGCCCGGGCAGCGCGTAAGTGGCCTGCCATTACGACCCACAATCACGATAATCACGCGATTCGCTCCGAGCACTGGCGTTACATTCGCTATGCCGATGGCAGCCAAGAGTTGTATGACATGCGCAAGGATCCCAACGAGTGGAAGAACTTGGCAGCCCAGCCAGGGATGCGTGCCATTATCAAGGAGCATCGGCAGTGGCTGCCGAAGATAAATCTCAAGCCGGTGCCCGGCAGTCGATCTCGGATTCTCCTGTATGAGAACGGCAAAGTGAATTGGGAAGGTGAGGATGTAGCCAAGGACGCGCCGATCCCAGAGCTGTAAGAGCCGTCATGGTGCTGCTGGATACGAGCGGCTTTTACGTGGAGCAACCAGTTCATGTTGCCGGCGATGAGACTGATCGATTTGAGTGTTCCCCTGCAGGATGGCGCGGTCAGTGAACCGCTGCCAGCCCAGATCGATTATGTTACCCATGCCCAAAAAGGGTTGCAGCAGATGCAGCAGTTCTTTGGGGTGAAGCCCGAGGACCTGGTCTATTCAGCTGGAGAAGGCTGGGCCATTGAGCATGTCAATGCTATCACTCATACCGGTACCCACGTCGATGCGCCTTATCACTATGGCGCGCAATCAGAAGGTAAGCCGGCTCGCACGATTGACCAGGTTCCCTTGGAGTGGTGCTTTGCTCCCGGTGTCCTGTTGGATGTAAGGCACCTTGAAAATGGGGATGTCATCACCGTCCAAGAGCTCACTGCTGCCTTGGAGCGGATCGATTACCAGCTACAACCGCTGGATATTGTCCTGCTGCAGACGGGTGCCGATCAGCGGCTGGAGAGCAAGGAATATTTTCAGCAGCCAGGATTGGGACGAGAGGGAGTCTTG
>JAYGDG010000321.1:0-11687 GCA_046583015.1 Pirellulaceae bacterium
ACAAATTGTTTCAGAACTTAAGGAGCGGCTGCCGGCTGCTGTTCGATTTGTGGGAAGTCATCCGCTGGCAGGTGGAGAGAAAGCGGGAGTCAAGTTTGCCCATCCAGACCTGTTTCAGGACCGTTTGGCCATTTTAACCCCGGGGCCGCAGAGCCGTCGTCAGGATGTGAGTCAAATCAGTCGTTTTTGGCAGTCCCTGGGGGCTCGCGTGATCCGGATGCCCCCCCGAGAGCACGACCAGCAAATCGCGATGATTAGTCATTTACCGCATGTTTTGGCCGCCTTACTGGCCGCTGGCACCGCTGCTGACCAATTACCATTGGCTGGGCCTGGCTGGCTTGATACCACGCGTGTGGCGGCGGGCGACGTGCAGTTATGGCGTCAAATCTTCCAACAGAACAAGGTTCACGTCTTGAAGTCTGTGGACAAGTTTGGACAATTGCTGACATCCTTCCGTGAGGCCTTGGACAAGGATGACATGGAAAAGATAACACGCCTCTTGGAAACAGGAAAACAGAATCGTGACGCTGTGGGAAATTGATATCTATCCGGGGCCGGACCAACCCGATTTGTCGGCCGGTTCTATCATCTCTGATGCAGAGGACCTGGGTCTGAGAGAGCCCCTGTCGGTGGCGACCGCTCATGGTTACCTGATCGAGGGAGACTTGACGGCGGCCCAAGCTAACCAGCTTGCCCAGCAACTACTGGCCGATGGTGTTGTGGAACGGACTGTTGTTGCCCAGGTTGGCGACGATGAGCTTAGTACACCACCGAATGGTCGTCCTTGTTTGATTCACGTCATGCCCAAACCGGGCGTGATGGATCCAGTTGCCCAGAGTACGTTGCGAGCCATTCAGGATTTTTCGTTTCCTGCTCAGGCAGTGCGAACTTTTCGAAAGTACTGGTTGAGCGAATTGGCCGATGCGGAAGTGAAGCTGTTGTGCGAAAAGATCCTGGCTAATGATTCGATTGAGCAGGTTGTGGTGGGTTCTTTGCAGTTGGATCAACTGCAAGTTGGATCAACTTACGAATTCCAACTCAAGATCGTTGAACTCAGCGCGTTGGATGATGAGGGGCTGGAACGGCTCAGTCGGGAAGGCCAGCTCTATTTGACACTCGTGGAAATGCAGACCATTCAGCAGCATTTCCGAGACTTGCAACGCGAACCGGTGGATGTGGAACTAGAGACGATCGCGCAAACCTGGAGCGAACATTGCAGCCATAAGACTTTGGCTGGTCGGATTGCTTACCGCGATGAACGCGGCGAACGACAGTTCGACAATATGCTCAAAGAGACGATCTTTGCTGCGACCCAGGAAATTCGCAAGCAATTGGGAAAAGACGACTGGTGCGTGAGTGTTTTTGAAGACAACGCAGGTATCATCCGTTTTGACGAAGAGAACAATGTTGTTTTTAAAGTCGAGACGCACAACCATCCCTCGGCGCTCGAGCCTTACGGTGGTGCCAATACAGGAATCGGCGGAGTGATACGAGATCCTCTCGGGACCGGCCTGGGTGCTCGACCAGTTTGCAATACGGATGTTTTCTGTTTTGCGCCGCCTGATACTCCGTTAGAGGATTTGCCGGCCGGCGTACTTCACCCTCGGCGCGTGATGAAGGGGGTGGTTTCCGGGGTGCGCGACTATGGTAATCGAATGGGAATACCGACGGTCAATGGAGCTCTCTACTTTGATCCTCGTTACCTCGGCAATCCACTGGTCTACTGCGGTAACGTGGGCATCTTGCCCCGTAATAAATCGTGCAAACAACCGTTGCCCGGTGATTGGATCGTGGCCGTGGGTGGACGTACTGGGCGCGATGGAATTCACGGGGCGACTTTTAGTTCTGCGGAATTGACCAGTGAAAGCGAACACTTGTCCGGTGGGGCTGTGCAGATAGGCAACGCGATTACTGAAAAAATGGTCATGGACGTTATCTTAATGGCACGTGACCAGGGGCTTTACAACGCCATTACCGATTGTGGGGCGGGTGGCTTTTCCAGTGCTGTGGGAGAAATGGGAGAGAAGATTGGTGCGGAAGTATGGCTGGAAAAAGCGCCTCTCAAGTATGATGGCCTAACCTATACCGAGATCTGGATTTCCGAGGCCCAGGAGCGCATGGTGCTGTCGGTGCCACCGGAAAACTGGCAGGCCTTCGAGCAACTCTGTGCGTCGGAGGGAGTGGAAGCGACCATTATCGGTAAGTTTGTTCCCACGGGACGACTCTGCCTGAAGTACCAGGATCAAGAAGTGGCCGATTTGGCGATGGAATTCTTGCATGATGGACGGCCTCCGGTGGTACGCGATGCTGTCTACCAGCCAGCTGAACCACAACCACTGCAGACGACCGCTGCCTTAACCGATGCTGGCCAGGATCTGTGCCGTATTCTGGGGTCGCTGAATGTTGCCAGTAAGGAATGGGTGATACGACAATATGACCATGAAGTGCAGGGAGGAAGTGTCATTAAGCCGCTTGTTGGGATTGACAATGATGGCCCTGGTGATGCAGCCGTTGTGCGGCCGATTCTCGGTTCACCGCGAGCCCTGGTCGTCAGTTGTGGCATGAATCCACACTATGGTGCATTCGATACCTATCATATGGCGGCCAGTGCGATCGATGAAGCGGTTCGCAACTGTGTGGCCGTTGGTGCCGATCCTCAGCGGATCGCCATCCTGGACAATTTCTGTTGGGGATATACCGATCGACCGGAAACGCTGGGATCGCTTGTGCGAGCGTCGCTCGCCTGTTATGACCTGGCCGTTGCCTTGCAAACTCCCTTCATTAGCGGCAAGGATAGTTTGAACAATGAGTTTAGTTACCTGGATGACGAGGGAACCAAGCAAACGATCTCAATTCCACCAACGTTGCTTATCAGTGCGCTGGGACAAATAGCTGATGCGCGTCAAAGCGTTACCATGGACTTGAAAGCGGCTGGCAATCGACTCTACCAGGTTGGTGCCACGCACGATGAATTAGGTGGCTCGCATTGGACGCTTGTCCGCGACATGGACGGTGGGCATGTCCCCAAGGTTAATCCCGAATTAGCAAAACGAACTTTCCTGGCAATACACCAGCTGATTCAAGGTGGTGGGATTGCTGCCTGTCATGACCTGAGTGAAGGGGGCCTGGCAGTGGCGGCGGCCGAAATGGCCTTTGCCGGCGGCCTGGGCCTGCAACTGCAGTTGGATCAGGTTCCCAGCGAGGTGTCGGTGGAGACAGAGCACGGTTGCCTGGTAGCCTTGTTCTCAGAATCAAACACGCGGTTTCTTTGCGAGGTGGCTGAGACCCACCAGCAGGCATTTGAAGAGGCATTGGAAGCAGCGGAGATTCCCTTCGGGCTGGTCGGCGCAGTGGTCGATGACGATTCGTTAACGATTACGGTTTCAGGTAAAGAGGCCTCGGTGGCAGCTGGCGACCAGCAGCTGGTCTTATCCGAGACGCTAGAGAAGCTCAAAGCCTCCTGGCAGGAACCGTTGAAATGGTAAAATTGTATTGCCAGGATGGCCAAGAATGTTTCCCAGCTGGTCGGCAAGCAGAAAAAGGTAGATCGCGACACCATGGCTAGCCCACGCATTCTAATTGTCCGTGCACCCGGTACAAACTGTGACCGGGAGACTTCCTTTGCCTTTGAACAGGCGGGCGGCAAGCCTGATTTGGTTCACATCAATCGGATCCTGGAAAAACCTCAGCTAACCAAGGACTACCAGATCCTTTGTATGCCTGGTGGTTTCTGTTACGGAGATGATATTGCGGCTGGTCGTATCCTGGCCAGTCAGATTCGTCATCACCTCTATGATACGATCAATGACTTTAAGGCTGATGGCAAGTTGATCCTGGGTATCTGCAATGGTTTTCAAGTGTTGATCAAGTCCGGAGTTTTGCTGGTCGAGTCAACAGCGAACGAACATCCGGCGACATTGACGTGGAACGATTCGGGACGGTTTGAAGATCGCTGGGTTCACTTGCAAGTTGACGGACAGAAATGTGTTTTTCTGCAAGATGTTTCGGCTCTCTATTTGCCGATAGCCCACGCCGAAGGAAAATTCGTGACACGAACGCCGACTGTGTTTCAACAGTTGGAGGAAAACCAGCAATTGCCGTTACGTTATACGACGGCTGCCGGATTACGCAACGGTCAAGTTGAATATCCACTCAATCCCAATGGTTCCATGGGCAACGTGGCAGGAGCTTGTGACGAGACCGGGCGCGTGTTGGGCTTGATGCCTCATCCGGAACGCCATATTGATCCGACCCACCATCCCCGCTGGACCCGTGAAGGGTTGCAAGAGCAGGGAGATGGATGCGTGGTCTTCCACAATGCAGTCCAGTATTTCGCTTGATCCAACAGGCTGCGGGAAATGTCTGACTGGCCCACCAATGGTAAGCCATCATCGGACATGGATTGAGCACTGGTCGTCATCGCACGTTTTGTCTTTGTTCCAGCGATAGCGCTGGCGAGCGATTTTTCGATAGAGCCATTGCCATAGTGGCAGGCTAAACGGAATATGCAGCAGCGGCATTAAGATCCACAGTCTCGGGAGCTTACGGGTTAAGTAGCGGAAGGCGACTGCAGCAGCATAACGTTGACCTTGCTGGTCGACGAGAACCATCTCTTCCATCAGTTGTTCATGCGTTAAATCAGGATATCGTTCGGATACGAGCGGATCGTGCAGAGAAATGAACGATAGGGTCTTCCGCCGGTCCCAGTTGGCCAACCGACCAACTTGTTTACTACAGAACTGGCAATGTCCGTCATAGATCACGACAGCCGTACCAGGGTGGTCATCCGGATGGGGAAATGGACTGTCAGTTGTTGATGACATCGCGGTTCGTCCACGAGTTGAGTGAGGTTGTTTTGGCCCATAGTAACGACAATCTATTAGACCGTAGAGCCCACTTTCGGGTTAACCATGACTTCACGTTCGTCTCGACTGGTTCGAACTCGATTTGATTTAACCACTTGCCTGGGGAGGAATGTATCGATCAGGAAGGAAAAAACGAGTGATCAGGGAGTTGGCAGCCTCTTCTAGGGGTGCGGATTCTTTTGCAGGAGATGTTTATTTTTTTGAGCGGTGCTAATATGAAAGGAAGCAATACCTGGCAGTCCACTGCCGTTGTGGACTGCAGGGCTGCTTCGTACAATCATGCCACGGCTTTACTATCTTGTTTAGCGGCTAGGAGAGATGAGGGTGTCTGGTAAACCCAGGATCCTTTTTGTGACCGATTCCCGAACACCGGCGCTACCGGTTCCGGAAGATCTTGCCAAGGCCTTTCAGATTGTCAAGGTCGAGGGTCCCTTGCAGGCAATTTCGCAACTCTCGGCAGAACCGGCTGCTGGTATCTTGATTGACTCGGAGCATTTGCGGGATGCGCAGTCCATAGAACGGATCCTGGGTAGCGAGAGAATCTTGGAAGCGATTCCCGACGGGGTGGCTTTACTGGATCTCGAGAATCGGATCGTTTGGGCCAACGAACGTTTCTGCAACTGGGCAGACTCAGAAGACGTGGTTGGTGAGAATTTCTATCAGGCTCTTGGTGGTCCGGAAATCATTGGACCGGATTTTTGTCCGCTCAGTACAACGTTGGGTAGTGGACTGCCGGTAACGACGACACTTAAAGTGGATGAAACACTCTATTGCCAGGTACATGCGGCTTCGATTCAAGAATCAGAAGGAACCACTCGGCATTTGATCGTCACTCTTAGTGACGTGACGGAGGAGGTCGAGCAGCAAGAGAAAATGGCGGCCATTCACCGGGCTGGCACCTCGCTTGCCGACCTGACGCCACAAGAGATGTTTGAAATGGAAGTTGATGATCGTATCGAACTTCTCAAATCCAACATCTTGCATTACACCCAGGACTTGTTGAATTTTGATGTTGTTGAAATTCGACTCCTGGACCAGGATTCCGGTTTCCTGCACCCACTGCTGGCGGTTGGCATCGATGAGCAGGCAGCCCAGCGGGCCCTGGTAGCAGAAACCGTTAACAATGGCGTGACGGGATTCGTAGCGGCCACGGGAAAGAGTTACCTGTGTGAAAACACCAAGGATGACCCACTCTACCTGGAAGCACTTAAGGGAGCACACAGCTCCTTGACCGTCCCCCTGCTCTGGCACGATCAAGTGATTGGTACATTTAATGTCGAAAGTCCGGAAGCAGGTGCTTTCACCGAAAATGATTTACTGTTTCTGGAAACCTTTGCACATGATGTTGCCATTTCGCTCAATACGCTCGAATTGCTGGTAGCCCAGAAAGCCAATGCGGCTCAGCAGAGCGTGGAAGCGATTCACAGCGCGGTTGCCTTGCCGGTTGATGAAATTCTCAACGATGCCGTCAACGTGATGGAGCGTTACATTGGGCATGAACCTGAGGTTGTTGAACGGTTGCAGAAGATCTTGCGTAACGCGCGTGACATCAAACAGGTGATCCAGAAAGTAGGACGCAAGATGGCTCCAGCCGAAGCGGTGCCATCGAGCGTCAAAATTGAACCGCGTCCTAAGCTAATGGATTGTCGTGTCCTGGTAGTTGATGGAGATGAGGACGTTCGCAACGATGCCCATGCGCTGTTGGAGCGATATGGATGTATCGTCGAAACAGCCCACACCGGTGATGAAGCGATTAACATGGTACGCAATTGTGAGCCAGACCTGGGCTACCACGTCGTGATTACCGACATTCGGCTGACTGACCTGACAGGATTCGAACTCATGACGCAGTTGACAGGGATTCTGGCAGCCTCGAAATTGATCTTGATGAGCGGATTTGGTTACGATCCCGGACATTCGATTGTCCAAGCCCGCAAACTGGGACTGCATCCCAAGGGCGTGTTATATAAACCGTTCCGCCTGGATCAACTGTTGGAAACCGTCGAAGGAATCTTGGATGGTTAGGCAATTCGGCCTTGAAGCCTGTCCAGGTTCGAGGGCCTTCTTATCGTGAATGCCCTGCTCACGTTTCTTGCACTCTCGGGGCATTTGGCACTCTGGGTGGCCGCAAGTAACCGAATTGGTGCCACCGGCTGGGACCACCGGGTGGCTCGCCGTCTGCGGAAAACGATCAATCTGGCCCTGGTTGGATTGCCTCTACTGGGGCTGTGGTGCTACTGGGATCGCTTGTTGCAACGTGACTGGTGGCTGGGGGTTTGGCCGCAGAATTTCGCTCTGACTTGTTATGCCCTTCCCTGCTGGGCCTTTTTCGGATGGGTTGTGATCTGCTGGTCTCGCCGACGATTGCAGCTCGATCGTAGCATCCAGGCACGAAACCAGAGTACGAAAGTGATCTGGCTGTCCGAGAGGATTGAGCAACCGCCAGTCAAAGGTTCACTTAATCGCTGGTTAAGTGAATTACCTGGCAACCAGGTGCTATCAGTGGAAGTGAACCGCAAGCAACTTGTTGTGCCACGGTGTCCCGACGGGCTCTCCGGTTTGACCATCACCCATTTTTCGGATACTCATATCTCGCGCCGATTTACTCGTGAATTTTATGAGGAAATGTTTAGCCATGTGAATCGGTTACAGTCTGAGGTAATTGCCATCACCGGTGATCTGGTCGATCTTGATCCAGTACCCGCTTGGGCTCTTGAACTCTATGGCAAGTTGGTGGCTCCGCGAGGTGTTTTTTTCGTGCTCGGCAATCATGATTTTCGTCAGCGACAGCTGAGTGAGTTTCGCGGCGCCCTGGTCGAACACGGTTTGTTCGATTTGGGAACAGGGTCGGTGTGCCAGGAAATCAACGAAGTCGCAGTCGACTTCTCTGGTAATGAATGTCCCTGGTCTGGAGCGACACCGCAAGACAGGCAGGATTCCACGGATTCTGCTTTCTCAATTGCGCTGACACATAGTCCGGACCAGTTCCACTGGGCACAGCAGCAGCAGATAGACCTGCTGCTGGCGGGTCATATGCATGGTGGTCAAATTTGCTTTCCCGTCATCGGCCCCATCGTAGCTCCCAGTCGACACGGTGTTGCCTACAGTGCAGGCTGTTTTCAGCAGGGTGTGACTACTATGCATGTGAGTCGAGGAGCGGGTGGCCTGGCGCCGCTGCGATGAAATTGTCGACCAGAAATTACCCAGCTGGAAATACGCCACGCGACGTAGGCGAGTGTTCAGGCCATCGGATACAATCATCGATTGAATGATTTTTGTAAGGGGATTTACTTGATGCCAGAGATTCGCGGTGTGCTGCCGATCGTTCATACGCCATTTGGTGCAGATGATCAGATTGACTGGCAGAGCCTGGAGCGTGAAATTGACTGGGCTTTTCAGTCTGGAGCCGATGGTTGCTGCACGGGAATGGTCTCGGAATTGCTCCGATTGGGCGACCAGGAACGTTGCCAGTTGACGGAGCGGTTGCCTCAACTAGTCAGTGGTCGTGGCGTTGTCGTCGCCAGCGTGGGTGCGGAGGATATTGACCAGACCGTGGAGAATGCCCGCCAGGCAGAGGCGGCTGGCTGTGATGCGGTGATGGCAATTCCACCAACGGGTGGTGATCTTAGCGATCAGCAGACGCGCGCTTTTTTCGTGGCCCTGGCCAGCTCGATCGAGATCCCCCTGATTGTCCAGGATGCCTCAGCCTACGTGGGTCGAGCCATTGATCTGCAGGTTTATGTTCAGTTGCTTGATCAGTTTGGACCGGAGAGGATTTTTTTTAAACCCGAAGCGATGCCACTGGGAACCAACTTGTCTCGCCTGCGTGATGCCACGCAGGGAAAAGCTCGTGTCTTCGAAGGGTCCGGCGGCATTTCACTCATCGACAGTTTTCGCCGCGGGATTGCCGGTACCATGCCGGGCATGGAGTTCCTGCCCACGATCGTAGCAATCTGGAAGGCTCTGCACGCCGATGATGACGAGACAGCCTATCGGCTCTACTGGCCCCTTTGTGCCCTGGTGGCGATTCAGCTGCAGGCGGGCTTGGATGGTTTCCTGGCAATCGAGAAATATGTGATGGTGAAACAAGGCCTCTTCTCGACACCGATTCGCCGTGGGCCACTGACTTGGGAGATGGATCCGGAGACGGAAGCGGAAGTGGACCGCCTGCTAGTACGCCTGCAAGATGCGCTCGATGATGATTGACCGTCAAGAGGGGGCTTGGGATGGCTTCCCTTAAGGTGCCGGTCTTGCTGGTTCCTGTTGGCCAACGAGCATCAGTCCTGTCAGATGCGGTGGCGCTGCCAAGGGTTCGTACTGCAGTACTTCTAAGCCAGCCGCCTGGACTAGTTGCTCAAGTTGTTCCACAGTTCGCAAGCTTCCCCTTGGCCAGTGCAGTGCCAAATCCAATTCGCGTAGCGCATAGGTTAAGCGGGCCTCTTCGTGGCAACAAACCGTTTCCAGGATGGCGATTTCCCCTGTTTCCTTCAATGCTTCAGCAGCCAGGTGCAACAGTTGCTGACTTTGCTGATCATCATAAAGCAAGATTTCGTTTGCCAGGATGACAAGATCAAACGTCCCCGGCGGTATCGGGACTTGCCAGTAATCACCAGCGATCATCTTGAATCGTGATTCCATGCCGATCGCCGCGGCGGCCTTTTCTGCTGTTTCCAGTGGAGTGGGCCAGTCGACAGCCGTGATTTCACTCTCCGGATCATGGTGCGCAATGGCCAGGCTCCAAACGGCACTACCAGACCCCAGGTCCAAAACTTGTAGACCCTTTCGACGGCTACCAATTTCCAGTAACTGGACTAACTCCATCGCTGCGGGAGTGTCGATCCACTGGAGGGCATGGGAGCGAGCTCGATAGGGGGTGGGATCTTTGGGAAGCGCATCTCGTTGGCCGCTTGCGGCCGGTCGCAGATAGTCTTCCAGGGATTGCCAGCTCTGGTCGCCCAGGTCTGCGTTGACACTGGTCAGCAGTTGCATGACCCGGGCCAGCACGTAATCGTCGGCGAACTTCTGGACGACACCGATTTCGCAGAGCGCGTTGAGGAGTAGTTGCAGGGGGCGGACGGGAGCCTGGCAGGCAGTTGCAATGCTCTCGAGTGTGCCGGAACCAGCTAACAGAGTCTTGAAAACCCCCATATTGTGGGCAATTCGGTAGACATGCGTGGCGCCATTTTGATTGGAGAGTTGGACGTACTGCTGGAGAATCTTGAGTTGAGGATTTGACATGACAGCGAAACTTCACCGGGAAAACGGAGGAAATGATAGCCGCTCATGATTACTTGACGACAAGTGGTGCCAAATATAGCGAAAGTACTGCCTTACTGCATGCCCGACTGCCGAATCCAGTGGTCAGAAACAAGTGATTGAACTAAAATTCAAGGAAGTTTGGGGGCCGATGTCCAAATTTGGTGGCTCCCGAGGGAGTTATTCTGGAGTCTGTTCAGGTGAGACCGATTATTTTTCGAGATAGCACGTGTCTGCGTCCGAGTAGCTACTGGCTGACCCTGTTGGCTGTCATCATGCTCTGCTGTTGCCAGCTTAGTGCCGCCGATCAAACCGATCCCGCTGGTGCGAGATTCTTTGAGAACCGTATTCGTCCGGTGCTGGTTCAGCACTGTTATGCCTGCCATTCTTCACGAGCCAAGTCGCTCGAGGGTGAATTGCGATTAGACCATCGGAGCGGAATCCGTAAAGGTGGTGAGTCGGGACCGGCGGTTGTCCCAGGTGACGTGAAGAAGAGCTTGTTGATTAGCGCACTGCGTTACGAAGACCTCGAGATGCCACCGAAAAAACAGTTGCCCGCCAAGGTGGTTGCTGATTTCGTCAAATGGATAGAGATGGGTGCGCCTGACCCTCGTGATGCCGATGCGGCTACCACGTCCGGCATTGACCTGGAAGCAGGCCGCAGTTTTTGGGCCTATCGTCCACTGGTGAAACCCGTTGTAGCGGTGGAGCTGGCGCACGGTGCTGAAACGACGATTGACGCCCTGGTGCTGGCCCGACTCAAAACGGCTGGCTTACAGCAGGGCCCCGAGGCGGATCGCACAGTACTGGTCCGCCGGCTTTACTTCGACTTGATTGGCTTACCGCCGACCCCGCAAGAGATCGATGAGTTCTTACGGGATCAAAGCCCCGATGCCTACGTGCGACTGGTAGATCGATTGTTGAGTTCACCCCGTTTTGGCGAACGCTGGGGACGTCATTGGCTGGACGTTGCCCGGTATGCCGAGTCGATCACCCTGCGAGGTTTTCTATGTCCGGAAGCTTGGCGTTATCGAGATTACGTAATTAATGCCTTTAATGCCGATCGGTCCTTCGCTGACTTTGTCACGGAGCAGATAGCTGGAGATCTGTTGCCAACGTCGTCGTTTCCGGAACGCCACCGTAATCTGGTGGCGACGACGTTTCTGACCATGGGTAACAATAACTTGGAGGACCAGGATAAAGGCAAGCTGCGAATGGATGTGGTTGATGAACAACTGGAGGCGATTGGGCGAGGATTTCTTGCTCAAACGATTACATGCGCCCGCTGTCACGATCATAAGTTTGACCCGATTCCCACGCGGGATTATTACGCCCTGGCTGGCATCTTGCGCAATACGAAGACGCTTAACCACGCGAATGTTTCGAAGTGGATCGAATTACCGTTACCGCTGGAACCGGCCTATGAAACCGAGTTCAAGAAGCGTGAGAAGGAAATTGCCGCGCTGCAAGCTCAAATCAAAAAGCTCAAGGGAAAGAAGAAATCAGCTGGGAACGCCCTGGCTCCCTTGCCGGTAGCGGAGCTTGCCGGTGTCGTGGTTGATGATG